>JARRRO010000320.1:0-2515 GCA_037380645.1 Gammaproteobacteria bacterium
CATAGGCGGCTACAAGATCCCCCGGCGCATGGCCTTTATCGACGCCCTGCCCAAGAGCGCCATGGGCAAGGTGTTGAAGCACGAGCTGCGGCGGCGCTACAGTGAAGAATGTCGGGATTGATCTCATCCTCCTTCCCGGGGTAAAATAATTCTTTATATATTTCAGCATGTTAAATGAAACAGACCCTTCAGCCCGGCCTCCGGTCCAGGAGCCGGATCCGCGTCGATGAACAGCGGGTAACACGTCACATGGGTGAGGACCTGGGTGTCTACGCCACGCCCGACCTGCTCAGGGACATCGAAAGGACCTGCCGCAACCTCCTGCAGGAACACCTGGACGAGGGCGAGGATTCCGTGGGTCCCCGCGTCGATCTGCAGCACCTGGCCGCCACCCTGGAAGGGATGGAGGTCACCCTGGACGCCAGGGTGACCGGCGTGGATCACCGCGCCGTGACCTTCGAGGTCACCGCCCGCGACGATTACGACGATCTGGCGCGCTGCACCCATACCCGCTTCGTAGTAGACAAGGACAAGCTCAAGGAGCGCCTCGAGGCCAAGGCGGCCAGGGCCAAGAGCGACCGCTGATGGCTGATAAAAAGACAGGAAAGAAGATCCGCGACCGCAAGATGGTGCCGGTGTACTGCAATCAGTGCGTGGCCGGGCCGGATCTCATGCGAGTGGAGGTGGAGGACGGCGTCGCCACGCGCATCGAATCCAACTACGGCATCAGGCACGCCCATCCCGGCGGCGGGCGGGTCTGCGTCAAGGCCTATGGCCTGATCCAGAAGACCTACAACCCCAACCGCATCCGGCAGCCCATGAAGCGCACCAACCCGCGCAAAGGCCGCGACCAGGACCCCGGCTTTGTGCCCATTACCTGGGACGAGGCCCTGGACATTGTCGCGGATAAAATGCGAGAGGTCAGGGCAAAAGGCATCGAGGACGAGAACGGTTACCCGCGCCTGGCCTTCAGTTCCGGCGGCGGCGGCACCCCCGTGCAGTACATGGGCACCTGGCCGGCTTTCCTCGCCGCCTGGGGCAAGATAGACCAGGGCATAGGCAGCGGCCAGGGCCTGAAGTGCTACCACTCGGAGCATCTTTACGGTGAGCTCTGGCACCGAGCCTTCATCGTCGCCCCCGACACGCCGTACTGCAATTATCTGATCAACTTCGGCCACAACGTCGACGCCTCCGGCGGCGTCGCCGGGATCTGGCGCCACGCCGACGCCCGCGTGCGCGGCATGAAAAGGGTGCACGTGGAACCGCATCTGTCCGTCAGCGGCGCCCTGTCCGCCGAGTGGGTGCCGATTAAGCCCACGACCGATGCGGCCTTCCTGTACGCCATGCTGCACCGGATCCTGATGGAGCGGAACTGGGAGGAGGTCTGTGACGTCCCTTTCCTGCGGGACATGACCGGCTCTCCCTACCTGGTGGCCCCTAACGGCTATTACCTGCGCGACCCGGACGGTCTCAAACCCCTGGTCTGGGATACCCGGCAGAACACCGCATTACCGTTCGATCAAGCCGATGAGCATATCGCCGTGGCGGGTGAATTCAACGCCTCGGGCGTGGAACTGGGGGCCGATGAGGATCGCT
The DNA here is from genome assembly GCA_037380645.1 of Gammaproteobacteria bacterium. Classification (GTDB taxonomy): domain Bacteria; phylum Pseudomonadota; class Gammaproteobacteria; order Eutrophobiales; family Eutrophobiaceae; genus JBBDSH01. Next base: position 1,597 of record JARRRO010000320.1, read on the forward strand.
GGGAACATAACGGCGTCACGGTAAAGACCGCCTTCCAGATGCTGCTGGAGCACCTGCAGCCGTATACAGCGGAATGGGCGGAGAAGGAATGCGGCGTTCCCGCGGCCACCATCCGCCGCATCGCCGATGAATACCTGGACCATGCCTGCATCGGCGAGACCAGGGAGATCGACGGCGTCACCCTGCCGTACCGGCCGGTAGCCATTATGCTGGGTAAGGGCGTCAACAACGGCTGGGGCGGCTACCACGCCTGCTGGGCCAGGACGCTGCTGGCAGTGGTGGTGGGCGCGCTGGAAGTCCCGGGAGGTCTTCTGGGCACCATGGTCAAGCTGAACCGGCCCGCCAATGACCGTCACAAGAGCGCCGTGCCCGGGCGCGACGGGTTCATGGAATACCCTTTTAACGAAACCTCGCGCCAGGGCTGGCACAAGCAGCCCCACATCCGCAACGCCTACCGCATGCTGGTGCCCCTGGTGGCCAATTCCCCCTGGTCGCCGGCCCTGGGCCCTGCGCACCTGCCGTGGCTGTTCCAGAGGAAAACGCCGGAACACCTGCCGCGCACCACGCTGCCGGACATCTGGATCTGTTACCGCACCAATCCCTCCATTTCATCCCTGGATACTCCCACGGTGCGCGAGGATATCGCGCGGTTTCCGTTTACCCTGGCCTTCGCCTATACCCTGGATGAGACCAATTACATGGCCGATATCCTGCTTCCTGATTCCACCGACCTGGAGGGGCTGCAGCTCATGCGAGTCGGCTCCACCAAGACAGTGGAGCAGTACTGGCACCACGCCGGCTGGGCCATACGCCAGCCGGCGGGGGACAGGGTGGTGGACAGCTGGGACATGACCGAGATCGCCACCGAGCTGGCCCGGCGGGTGGGGATCCTGGAGGAATACAACACCGCCATCAACAA
>JARRRO010000321.1:0-2511 GCA_037380645.1 Gammaproteobacteria bacterium
TCGATCACGTCCATCTGCTCCAGGGAAAGGCCGGCCAGGCCCAGGACCTTGCGCGCTGCAGGGGCGGGAGCGAAGCCCATGATGCGCGGTTCCACACCCACCGTGGCCATGGCTGCCACCCGTGCCACGGGGTTGAGATGGTGGGTCTTCGCCGCGGCTTCGGATGCCAGCAGCAGGGCGCAGGCCCCGTCGTTAACGCCGGAGGCGTTGCCCGCCGTCACCGTACCGTTCTCGCGGAAGGGGGCGGGCAGTTTTGCCAGGACCTCCAGGGTGGTGTCCGGGCGTGGATGCTCGTCGGTATTGACGCTGAGCGGATCCTGCTTGCGCCGCGGCACGGACACCGGCACGATTTCCTCAGCCAGGATACCCCGCTCCTGTGCCGTCTTCGTACGCTGCTGGCTCTGGAAGGCAAAACGGTCCTGGTCTTCCCGGCTGATATGGAACTCATCGGCCACGTTTTCCCCGGTCTCCGGCATGGAATCAATGCCGTAGCGCTGTTTCATCAAGGCGTTCACGAAACGCCAGCCTATAGTAGTGTCGTACATCTCCGTCTTGCGGGAGAAGGCCGCCTCCCCCTTGGCCAGGACAAACGGCGCCCGGGACATGGATTCCACGCCACCGGCAATGGCCAGGTCCATCTCGCCCGAGCGGATGGCACGGGCGGCGGTGCCCACGGCGTCCATGCCCGAACCGCACAGGCGGTTGATGTTAACGCCCGGCACCGAGACCGGCAGGCCGGCCAGCAGTGCGCACATGCGCGCGACGTTGCGGTTGTCCTCCCCGGCCTGGTTGGCGCAGCCGTAGAACACATCTCCCACGGCCTCCCAGTCCACATTGCCATTGCGGTCCATCAGGGCCCGGAGGGGCACCACGCCCAGGTTGTCGGCGCGCACTGCCGCCAGGGCCCCGCCGTAACGGCCTATGGGCGTGCGCACGGCGTCGCAGATAAAAGCATCAGTCATGACTCTGTTCCTCGACCTGTATAAAACCGCCGTCATACCGGCGCACGCCGGTAACCAGTAGACAGACACATCCATACATGATGTACGTAAGGTAACTGCGCAAAACCTGGTCGCAATAATTCAAGGAAGAATTAAATCGACTGGATGCGGGGTCAAGCCCGGCATGACGGTCTTGTCCCTGCGGGAGCGGGCATCCGGCCGCGAATGGATGCAACACCGAGCCGGTACCTTGCGTAACTGTTTCAAGCATTATCAGGCTCCTCGGGAATGACGGGTCGATTGAGCCGCGAGGAACGGCCGCGGAAATGCGCCACGGCCTCCCCTTTGTCATTGGTCACCATCACGTCGTAGAGCCCGCTGCGCCCCGACCGGTGCAGCAGTTCGGCGCGGGCCGTCAGCGTTTCTCCCGCGTAGGCGGGCCGGATGAAATCGATGGAACAGCTGGAGGCCACTGCCGCCTGGTTCTGGGAATTGCAGGCATAGGCGAAGGCGTCATCGGCCAGGGCGAAGATGTAGCCGCCATGGCAGAGATCGTAGCCGTTGAGCATGTAGTCCTTCACTTCCATGGTCATGATCGCCCTTCCCTCGTCCATGGACACCAGTTTGATATCCAGGGCCTGGGACGCCCTGTCCCGGGGCCACATGGCCTCGGCGCATTTTTGCGCCAGCACCCCGGGATTATGATCTTCATCCATTATGCTCACTCCTTATCTGCCCCGGAACACCGGTTTGCGTTTTTCCATGAACGCGGCAACGCCTTCGCGGTAATCGTCCGTGCGGCCAAGTTCCCGCATGGTTTCCTTTTCCAGCTCCAGTTGTTCGTCCAGGGAATTGGCGAAAGACCGGTTGAGCAGCCGCTTGATGGCGGCGAGGCCCTTCGTGGGCTGCTTCGCCAGGTGGCGAGCCAGGTTCAGGGTTTCAGTCATTAATGCATCATCATCCACGCAGCGCCAGATCATGCCCCAGTCCGCCGCTGTCTCCGCCGGCAGCTTGTCCCCGAGCAGGGCCAGGCCTCTTGCCCGGGGCAGGCCCAGGGCCCGGGGCAGGTTCCAGGTGCCGCCGGAATCGGGCACCAGGCCGATTTTGCAGAAGGACTCGATAAAGCTGGCGGATTTCGCAGCCAGAACGATATCGCAGGCCAGGGCGATATTGGCGCCGGCGCCGGCGGCGACGCCGTTAACGGCGCAGACCACGGGCATCTCCAGGTTCATGATGGACTTGATCAGGGGGTTGTAATTGCGCTCCACGGAGGCGCCCAGGTCCGGCGCCTCCGCCTCCCCGGCCAAGGCCCTGTCCCCCAGGTCCTGGCCGGCGCAGAAACCGCGACCGGCGCCGGTGATGACCAGGCAGCGCATGCCGTCGTCGCTGCGGACCGTCTGCAGGAAGTCCCGCACCTCCGCGTGCATGTGGTCATTGAAACTGTTCAGGGTGTCGGGCCGGTTCAGGGTCAGAACGGCGACGCCGTCCTCTACCGAAGCAATAATCGTGTCATATGCCATAGTCTTGCCTTGCGCCATGGAGTGATAAACTGCGTGAATCGTCAGTCGTG
>JARRRO010000322.1:0-4056 GCA_037380645.1 Gammaproteobacteria bacterium
GCGTCATACGCCTCCGGCAACGCCGCCGCGGCCGGCGTGCTGGGCGATGTGCTCGAAGGTCTGCGCTTCCGCGGCACGGTCTTCTTCCGGTCCGAGCTGGCTGCACCCTGGGGGGTGTGGTCCGATGACAGCAATTTCCCCCGCTTTCATATCGCGCTGCGCGGCGGCTTCTACGTGGGTCGTAAGGGCGGGGAGACCCCCGTCAAGGTGGAGGAGTCGGATATTATCCTGCTGCCCCGGGGCGGCGTGCACTGGATGGCCGATCAGCCGGGACGGCGGCTGCTGACCCCCGCGGCGGTCACCGACCAGTGCGAACTGGGCCGCCCGCCGTTTCAGGAAGGCACGATCACGAACGAAATGATGTGCGCACGGATCCGTTTCGACGACAGGCTGTCCCATCCCCTGCTGGATGCGCTGCCGGAGATTGTCCATATCCCGGGCATGGACCGGGGTTCCACGATATGGCATCTGGTGGCTCTGATCGACGCCGAGATCCGGCGCAGCCGGTCATTGAGCGGGCCGGTTGTGGATCGCCTGACGGAGGTGCTGTTCCTGCAACTGCTGCGCGAGTTCGTCGCCGGGGTCGAGGCCCCGGAAGGATACATTGCCGCACTGCATGACCACCGGCTCAGCCGGGCCCTGAGGATGATCCATCAAAGCCCGGAGAAGGACTGGACCCTGGAGACCATCGCTGAGGCGGTCTGTATGTCACGGGCGACACTGGCGCGGCGCTTCAAGGAGGCCGTGGGGACGGCGCCCATCGAGTATCTGATCCAGTGGCGGCTGCTCAGGGCCCACGAGCTGGTGAAGTATTCCGATGCCTCCCTGGAGCGTATCGCCGAGCAGGTGGGTTTTGCCTCGGCCCAGACCCTGGCAAGATCGTTCAAACGCCGGTTTGGTTATACGCCCAGCATGTTGCGCCAGACGGCGAACGCAATTGAGGACCATGACAGTCAGTCACGGTAGGATGAACGGAGCGCTTCCGGCGAATAACTAACTTCTGGTCTTGGGAGGGAATTTTGCCAGGATGGCATTGACGGCTTCCTGGATGACGGGAGCGGGATTCGCCCTGTCGCCTGATGTTATCCGCTTGGACGTGAAGCCGTGCCAGACCGGCTGGTGCGTGCGCTGATCGAAAATGTCTATGGCCAGCATGCCTTCCTGGTAGGTCCAGGTGCGAACATCGTAGTACCAGAACGAATGCCGCCAATACCAGCCACCCCGGTACATCGCCGGATAGGAGTCGATATCGATCCGGTCGCGGGTTCCTACCGTGAAGGCGACGGCAAAATCGGCGTCTTTCCTGTCCGCGGCCTTGGTATATCCTTTGCTCTCCAGTGCGGTCTCTATGGCGGTGACTATGCGCTGTCGCGATAGCGGACTGATCTCGGGATTGCCCCCTGCCGGAATAAGCTGGGGGTTATCGCTGACCCAGGCAAAGGTATGGTAGCGGCTGAAGTCTGCCTTTTTATCGTAGTCGGTTCTTACCGGCCAGGTGGTGGCGCAGGCGGCCAGCAATCCCAGTAATGCCAGGCAGATCCCCAGCCACAGCCCGGATTGTTGCCATCCCCGGCGCCGGCCGTCCGGCCGTTCCATTACTGTGAATCCCATGATACCTCCTGCAGATACCGTTGAATTACCAGCCAGTTTAAGGAGCGCGGTGCACGGATTCCTGATCAGGATCAGGAATCAGCGGGAATCAATGGTTATGGCTTAGTTTGGAGGGAGAAAGGGGACGGGTTTGTATTCGGATTCAGACCCTATCCCCGGGCCAAATGAGCGGATATCCCGTTAAGAATACCCGTTTATTCATCAGCTTAGCAGTGACTGGGGACAGTTACCGCCGTTGCCCGGTTTCAGGGGCTGGCGAGCTTCTTTTTGTTGCCCCGAGACATTTCATAGCCGACGGCGGCGCCACCGGCCACCACGGCCAGGAGGATGAGATTCTCCAGTCCGGGAGTTCCACCACCGCCGGCGCCTCCACCGCCCGCCTGGGTGGCAATGAGCTTGCCGCCCCGGAACTGGATTACCGAAGACCGGCCGGTTTCGATCACCTGCCGGGTGCTTCCCCGGCTGACCTCGACGCGGCCATTGCGGGATCCGACTTCCACCTTGCCGTCCTTGCCGATGCTGACCCAGCCGGTGATATTCCCTTCAGCGCCGGTGCTTACTTTCCGGACCGGGGAATGCGCAGGCTGTATGGTCATGCCGTTAGCCTCGACGGTGAAATCGGCGCCCGGCGCCAGGGAATACGCCATGGCGCCTGAATTCAAATTGACGCTGACACCCCGGCCCGTTTTCACGACGGTGGCCTCGGTGGCTGCCGCCAGGGCTATGCGGCCCAGGCCGGTGATGCTGAGTACGCCGGTGCCCTCACCGGTCTTGATGGCGTCGCCCGAGAAATAGGCATAGGTGGTATCCGTGAGCTTGACCGGAGCCGGTGCTCCATCGGTCGAAACCTGTATCTGTCCCCTGGCTTCCAGGCTCCCCAGGACATGAAGGTTACGTTATTGATAGGCCGGAATATTTTTGGAGAAGTTTAATTGACTCGGCGTGCCAATGCAAACGGCGATTCCGGAGCATAAGACACCGATTTGACGGGGGTACCGATGAGGACCGGTTGGCTTATCCAGCCGTCATCGACCCCAGTGGAAAATCACTTATTTTTTATTACGATGGAGCGGTATCGTCAGAATCCGTATAAGGCGGAGATGCCGAAGACAACACCCGTGGTCCCCTGTCCGAAGTCAACGGCGACTCGCGGGGTCACCGTGATTTGTCCTTGTTTGTAGATATCGTAGCCGGCACCGAACCGGAACCGGAGATGGTTGCCCGCACCGCTTCTGAATTCAACCCCTGCGCCACCCGTTAATTTCAGCAGGGGTATGGAGAAGGGGCGGTAATGGGCGGTGGCGAGCACCACTGTGTAATCGTGCCCTAATACGACATTGGGGGTGTGCTCTAGGATTGCACCCACGCTCCAGGGCCTTTGCTGCAGCTGGTGTTCGTATTCGGCGCCGAAGGTGAAATCCGTGTCATAGCGGTCGGTAGCGCCAAGGAAACCTCCAATAGAATTGCGGTAGCCGGCGGTGCCCTGGGCGAAGGCCAGGCCGGTCCAGAGGAGGGAAAGGAAAAACAGTGCTGGGGCAACAACCGTATGGTTTTTCAATGCTTGCATTCCAGGTTCCTCATGTCTTTCTTGATCACTTGCAGAAATGGGATGTGTCGGTACGGCCGGGATGTTAGTACATTTGTTGTGGTTGATGTTAGTACATTTATTGTGGTTGATGACATTGGTCGTTTTGGTTTTGTGAACTGTTTTTATGACAGCGAGGATGATGGGGAACTCAGCCTGATTCTGTGAACTGGTTCACATAATTCGGCTCCCCCCGATCCGGCTGCAGGGGACGGGATATATGCCCCGATTCAGAAACCGGATCGAATGGTATCAGGAAGCTATGGAAAAGGTGAATGAGATGATTTTTTATGGTTTTTTTCACCCTTTTCCCCGGGCACGATATCCATCTTGTCACCCATGGAGGTGATGACACTTTAGGGCATTTTTTGCCGCCTTTTTTGTCACTTCCAATCCAGGCCGGTTTCTCTATCACCCATTGAGAGGATGTCATTTTTCCAATTCGTTATATCTATCACAATAAATGATGTTCCCTTGACCGCCTCACTGCTGAAAAAACAAAAATCGTTATAGTTTAACAACAAGGGTTACGCTTTTTTCTTGCATGGAATATGCATATTTGTACCCAGTATTTACAAATTAGAACTTTATTACATTTTTTTGCCGTGAACGAGAAACCTGGATTCCTGCTGCCGGAACTAAAGGCAGTCGTTACCCCTGGCGGGTTGTTGCCTGTGGCACCGCCACTACATAGGGTAACGGTATAGATGTAGCCGCCTGACTGACGGAGTCGCTTCCCAGGCATCCGGTTTTCCAAATCGTTCGTCGGCCGTTTCGGAAAAGAGACCGTAACGTTGCTGAGAATGAACAGACAGCCGAAAAATCAGACTGGACTTACCTTGATAGAGGTCATGATCGCC
>JARRRO010000323.1:0-4863 GCA_037380645.1 Gammaproteobacteria bacterium
GGCGCAGGTCCGACAGGAACCGGGACAGGGCGTCCCGGGCCGCGGTGATGGTCAGGCCGTGCAGATCCAGTTCGGCCTCCACGCTGAACTGGCCGCGCCGCAGTTTCTGGAATACCCGGTCCTGGATCCCGGGCCGCTGGAAGTGGATCTCCTCACCCGTCTCTGCATCCTCGGGGGCGTCCTCGCCCGTGGCCAGGGCCGCCATCACCGCCCGTTCATCGGCGCGGGTCTGGACCGGGACGGCAGCGGGCCGGCGGCGGAAGGGCGGCACGCTGTCCTGTCTGATGGGACGGACCTCGCCCACCGCCCGCCGGAACAGCGCTTTCTCGTCCTCTGTGATATCCGGGGTCCCGCCCATGGGGTGCCTCTAATTTATTATTAAAAATAACATTTTAAACTATAAATCGGGAGATTTCAGGAACTAAATTCGGACATTTCAGGAACTGCTTCGCATGAGGGGGGACTTGGCCGGCGGCCGCGGGCGGGGCAGGCGCAGCAGCATGAACGCGATGAAAACCAGGCCGAACAGCACCGGGTCTCGGATGTCGAGCTTCACCAGCCACAGGTAATGCAGGATGCCCAGGCAGCCGATGACGTAAACCAGTCGATGCAGCTTGCGCCATTTCCGCCCCAGCCTCTGCATCATCCGGGTGGTGGAGGTGACCGCCAGGGGTATGAGCAGGACGAAGGCGGTGAAACCGACGGTGATATACGGCCGTTTCATGATGTCCTTGGCGATCGCCCCCCAGTCGAAGAACTGATCCAGCACCAGGTAGGTGAGGAAATGCAGGGTGGCGTAGAAAAAGGCGTACAGGCCGAGCATGCGGCGGTAGCGCATGACGGGGGTATAGCCGGTCAGCCGCCGCAGGGGGGTGACGGCCAGGGTCATAAGCAGGAAATACAGGGTCCAGTCGCCGGTGAAGCGGGTGATGGCCTCGATGGGATTGGCCCCCAGGCGGCCCATGACGCCGTTGTAGACCAGGACCGCCGCGGGGATCAGGCACAGGCAGAACACCAGGGGTTTGAGACGTCTTGGCATGTCCGCTCTCAGAAGTGTTTATGCAGATCCATGCCCCGGTACAGGGAGGCGACCTGCTCCCCGTAGCCGTTGAACATCAGGGTCTTGCGCTTGAAAAAGTCGCCGATGCGGCGTTCCTTGGCCTGACTCCAGCGGGGGTGGTCCACGTGCGGATTGACGTTGGCGTAAAAGCCGTATTCACCTGGAGCGGTCTTGTTCCAGGCCGTGGGCGGCTGGCTGCGCGTGAACTCGAACTTGACAATGGACTTGATGCTCTTGAAGCCGTACTTCCAGGGTACCACCAGGCGCAGCGGTGCCCCGTCCTGGTTGGGGAGGACCTCGCCGTACAGCCCCACCGCCAGGATAGTCAGTGGGTGCATGGCCTCGTCCAGGCGCAGGCCCTCCACGTACGGCCAGTCCAGGAGGCGGCGGCGCTGGCCGGGCATTTCCGAAGGGCGGTAGACCGTGGTCATGGCCAGGTATTTGGCGTGGGAATTGGGTTCGAAGCGCTTGAGGACGTCCGCCAGGGGGATGCCCACCCAGGGGATGACCATGGACCAGGCCTCGACGCAGCGCAGGCGGTAGATGCGCTCCTCCAGGTGCCGGGGCTTGAGGAAGTCCTCCAGGTCGTAGGTCCCCGGCCGGTTGCACTCCCCGGCCACGGTCACCGACCAGGGGCGGGGATGGAAGTCGCCGGCGTACTTGGAGGGATCGCCCTTGCCCGTACCGAACTCGTAGAAGTTGTTATAGGTGGTGATGTCCTCGTAAGAGGTCTTCTCCTCGTCCGTGGAATAGGGGCTCTTGCCGATCCTGCCGGTCAGGGGCGTACCGGCACGGACGGGCGGCGGGCGCAGCAGGGCGGCCCCACCCAGGGCGGAGGCGGTGATAACCGTGCCTACGCCGCTGCGGATGAAGCGGCGGCGGGACAGGTACACGGACCTGTCGGTGATCTCCGAGGGCCGGATATCCGGCGCTTTCCTGATGAGCATAATGGCTGACCCCGTGGGTTTGAGATTGGCTGCCATTGGATGGCAGCGGCCGGGGTTTTGTTACAGCGTGGGGCTCAGCCCACCCAATTGCGGGCGTTGCGGAACAGGCCCAGCCAGGGGCTTTCCTCGTGCCGCCATTCGGGCGGGCACCAGGACAACTGGGTGCGCAGGAAGACCCTCTCCGGGTGAGGCATCATGATGGTGAAGCGGCCGTCGTCGGAAGTGAAGCCGGTGAGGCCCTTGGGGGAGCCGTTGGGATTGGCGGGATAGGTTTCCGCCGCCCCGCCGCGGTTGTCGATATAGCGCAGCACCGGCCGGGCGTTGCGGGCGGCGGCCTCGTCCCCGAACCGGGCCTGGCCCTCGCCGTGGGCCACCACGATGGGCAGGCGGGCGCCGGCCATGCCCGCGGTGAGGAAGGAGGGGGAATCCAGGACCTCCGTCATCACCAGCCGCGCCTGGCAGCCGTTGCACACCCCCAGGCCGAAGGTGTCGCCGCGCTGGAAAAAGGCCTGGAAGGCCTCGCGCAGCCGCCGGGTGTACAGGATGGACCCGGCCCAGCCGCCGCCCGCCCCCAGGACATCGCCGTAGGAGAAGCCGCCGCAGGCGACGATGCCGTGAAAGGCCGCCAGGTCGGCCGTGTCGTCCAGGAGATCGTTCATGTGCACGTCCACGCATTCGAAACCGGCCCGGTCAAAGGCGGCGGCCATCTCCACCTGGCCGTTAACACCCTGTTCCCGCAGGATGGCCAGGGCCGGTCGGGCCCCGGTGGCCACATAGGGGGCGGGGATGTCCCCGGTGAAGTTCAGGGTCAGGCCCGGGTCGTCGGCATCCAGCAGGGACCGGTATTCCTCCTCGGCGCAGGCGGGGTTGTCCCGCAGGGACTGCAGTTGCCGGGTGGTGGACGACCACAGGGCGTGCAGATCCATGACGCCGTTGCTGTACACCGGCTTCTCCCCCTGCCGGATGTCCAGGGTCAGGTCGGCGTTGGGACGGGCGATGACGTGCAAGTGGGTGGAGTCCAGGCCGCAGCCGGCCAGGGCGGTCATCACCTCGTCCTGGTGTTCAGCCCGGATCTGCAGCACCGCCCCCGGCTCCTCGCTGAACAGCCAGCCCAGGGCCGGCCCCGCATCCGGCAGGTCGATGTCCAGGCCGCAGCGCCCGGCGAAGGCCATCTCCGCCAGGCAGGCCAGGAGGCCGCCGTCGGAGCGGTCGTGGTAGGCCAGCAGGTGGCCGGTCTCGTTGAGCAGCTGCACGGCGGCGAACAGTGCCGCCAGCTGGTTCGGCTCGTCCAGGTCCGGGGGGGTCTCGCCGACGGCGTTGAAGACCTGGGCCAGGGCGGAGCCGCCCAGGCGGTTTTGCCCGCCGCCCAGGTCGACGAGGATAAGGAGGCTGTCCGGCAGCTGCTGCAGTTGGGGGGTCAGGCAGCGGCGCACGTCCGCCACCGGGGCGAAGGCGGTGACGTTCAGGGTCAGGGGGGCGATGACGCTGCGATCTACGCCGCTGTCTCGCCACATGGTGTGCATGGACAGGGAATCCTTGCCTACCGGAATGCACAGGTCCAGTTCCCGGCACAGCGCGGTCACCGCCTCTACTGCCTGGTACAGATCGGCGTCCTCCCCGGGGCGGCCGCAGGCCGCCATCCAGTTGGCGGAGAAGGCGAGGTCGGCTAGGTGCAGGATGCGTGCGGCGGCGATATTGGTAACGGCCTCGGCCAGGGCCAGTCGCCCCGAGGCGGCGGGGTCGAGCACTGCCACCGGGGGGCGTTCGCCCACCGCCATGGCCTCGCCGGTAAAGCCGTCGAAGGCGGCGGCGGTGACCGCGCAATCCGCCACCGGCGTCTGCCAGGGTCCCACCATGGGGTCGCGCACCACCAGGCCGGAGACGCTGCGATCGCCGATGGTGATGAGAAAGCGCTTGTCGGCCACGGCGGGCAGCTGCAGTACCCGGCGCACCGACTCCGCCACGCTGATGTCGGCCATGGACAAAGGCAGGGGCCGGCGCGGCCGGTGAGTCACGTCGCGGTGCAGGCGCGGCGGCTTGCCCAGCAGCATCTCCAGGGGCATGGCGATGGGAGTGGTGTCGAACAGGGCATCGTCCAGACGCAGGTTGCCGCTGCCGTCGGCTGCGCCGATGACGGCAAACGGCGCCCGTTCCCGTTCACACAGTCTCTGGAACCCCTCCAGACGGTCGGGGTGGACGGCCAGCACGTAGCGTTCCTGGGCCTCGTTGCACCAGATCTCCATGGGGGACAGGGCGGGGTCGTCGGAGGGGATGTCGCGCAGGCGGAGGGTGGCCCCGCGGCCGCTCCCGTGCACCAGTTCCGGCAGGGCGTTGGACAGCCCGCCGGCCCCCACGTCATGGATGGACAGGACGGGGTTGGCCTCCCCCAGGGCCCAGCAGCGGTCGATGACCTCCTGGCAGCGGCGCTGGATCTCCGGGTTGTCCCGCTGCACCGAGGCGAAATCCAGTTCCGCGTCGCTCTCGCCCGAGGCCATGGACGAGGCGGCGCCGCCGCCCAGGCCGATGAGCATGGCCGGGCCGCCCAGGACGATGAGCGGGGCCCCGGGTTGGATCTCCCGCTTGTTGACATGGGGGCTGCGGATGACGCCGTAGCCCCCGGCCAGCATGACCGGCTTGTGGTAACCGTACACCGTGCCGCTGTCCGGGTCGCACTGCTCATAGGTGCGGAAATAGCCGCCGAGAGCGGGGCGGCCGAATTCGTTGTTGTCGGAGGCGGCTCCGATGGGGCCTTCCACCATGATATCCAGGGCGTAGACGTTGCGGTCCGGCCGGCCGTGGTCCTCTTCCCAGTGCTTGGGCAGGTCGGGCAGGCGCAGTTTGGACACGGTGATGCCG
>JARRRO010000324.1:0-4253 GCA_037380645.1 Gammaproteobacteria bacterium
GTTGGACAGGTCTATTACCGTATCATCATCGGTGTTGCGGGCCTGTCTGGCGGAATCGCTGCGCAGCACGGAGAGCTGTTTCAGGTAATCGTCACTGACGTCGCCGGTGACATATTCACCGGTGAAGCACGAGGTATCGAAACGTTCAATCTCCGGATTGCCGGCGCGCGCCGCCTCGATCAGGTCATCCACATCCTGATAGATCAGCCAGTCGGCGCCGATAGTCTTGCCCACCTCTTCCTCGCTGCGGTTGAACGCGATCAACTCGCTCGAGGTGGGGATGTCGATGCCGTAGACGTTGGGAAAGCGCACCGGCGGGGCGGCCGACGCGAAATAGACCTTCCGCGCCCCCGCCTCCCTGGCCATCTGGATGATCTCCCCCGAGGTAGTGCCGCGGACGATGGAGTCATCCACCAGCAGGACCACCTTGTCCTGGAACTCCAGGTCGATGGCGTTGAGTTTCTGGCGCACGGATTTTCGGCGCACGCTCTGGCCCGGCATGATGAAGGTGCGGGGGATATAGCGGTTCTTGATGAAGCCCTCGCGGTATTTGACATTCAGATGATGGGCCAGCGGCAGGGCCGAGGTGCGCCCCGTATCGGGGATGGGTATCACCACGTCGATGTCGTGATCCGGCCGCAGCCTGAGGATCTTCTGCGCCAGGGCCTCGCCCATGCGCAGTCGGGCCTTGTACACCGAGACCTTGTCGATAATGGAATCCGGCCGGGCCAGGTACACCAGTTCAAAAATGCACGGACTGAGCACCGGATCCCGGGCGCACTGCCGGCTGTGAAGCCTGCCGTTGGCGCTGATGAAGATCGCCTCGCCCGGCGCGATATCGCGGATCACGTTGAAATTAAGGGCGTCCATGGCCACGCTTTCCGAGGCGATGACGTATTCGCTCCCCTTGCTGGTGGTCTTCTCGCCGAACAGAATGGGACGAATACCGCAAGGGTCGCGAAAACCGACGATGCCCACTCCCGTAATCAGGGCTACCGCCGCATAACCGCCGCTGCAGCGCTGGTGCAGACGGGACACCGCCTGGAAGATGTCGGCGGGAGTCAGATCCGAACGCTTCTTGCCCACTCGCTGCAGTTCATAGGCGAATATATTCAGGAGAATCTCGGAGTCGGAATCAGTGTTCAGGTGACGGAGCTCAACGTCCATGAGATCGGCGCGCAACTGGTCGCCGTTGGTCAGGTTACCGTTGTGGGCAAGACTGATACCGTAGGGGGAATTAACGTAAAACGGCTGCGCCTCGGCTGAGGAGGAGCAGCCGGCCGTCGGATAGCGGACGTGGCCGATGCCCATATTGCCGCGCAGATTCAGCATGTGTCGTGTATGGAATACGTCCCTGACCAGCCCGTTGTTCTTGCGCAGGTACAGTCGATCCCCGTCGCAAGTGATCATGCCGGCGGCATCCTGGCCCCGGTGGTGAAGGATGGTCAGCCCGTCATACAGCGACTGGTTGACATGTGACCTGCTGACGATGCCTATGATTCCGCACATTTGCCTGTCCGCCTATTGATTAATCGGATGTTCGATGCTGCTATAGCGATGATACTCAACTACGTTATCAGGTAAAAACCGCCGTGCCCAGATAGCCGCCCGCTCAAAGGGCTGAACCATGATAGACTGCTGCCACCAGGCCGAATTGCTTGCCTTGGTAAAACCGGCCAGGAATACCGCCACGGCCACGAGGGCAGCGCCCAGACCCAACCCGAAGATGAAACCGAGAACGCGGTCCGCCGCCGTCAGGCCCGACCGTCCCACCAGTTTCACGATTAAATAACCCAGTGCCGTAAACACCGCCAGGCTGACGATAAACAGGGCGACAAATGCCAGCACGTCGCGGAGGAGTAACGTACTCACGTACGGAGTCAGCAGCGAGGCCGCGGCGTTGCTGAATTTCATGGCGATCCCCAGGGCACAGAGCCAGGCGATAAGCGAGAACAGGATATTCATGAAACCGTAGATCGCGCCCACCACCGCGGGCAGAAGCAGTACGACCGAGATGACAATATCCAGGATGTTCGGTATCAGATGCATGGCGTTCCTTCCTCCTAGGGATACTGGAGCACCAGCATCCCTTTTATCTTCAACTCCTTGGCCAGCTTTTCCTTCAGCGACTCGGCGCTGGAACGACGTACTTCCGGGCCGACGCGGACGCGGTACACCGTCTCCGAATCCTGTTTGACGTGTTCGATAAAGGCTGCATATCCAGAGCCCTGCAATTTCTTGAGCAGCCGGTTGGCGTTGTCGTGGCCGCTGAAGCTGCCGACCTGGACCACCCAGGCGGTCAGTTCCCGGCGCTGCCCGGAAGCCGTGGCGGCCGGCTTGGATTCGGGTGCCGTCTTCGCGGGGGACGCCGGTGCAGGCGGGGGCGTCGTCTTCGCCTCGGGGGCCGGTGATGGCGTGGGGGCGGGGGCCGGCTTCGCCTCGGGGGCCGGTGATGGCTTGGGGGCGCCGGAGCGGCCCCCTCTTCTCCCGCCGACTTCAGGTCCGACTCCTGCAGCGGGGCGATGTGCGAGGGAGCCTCCCCCTCGGGCCGTTGCGGGATGTTGGTCTTGGTGATGGCCGTTTCCGTGCGGTTGGAATCACTGAGGATCATGGGAATGAAGATCACCGCCAGCATCACCAACACCGCCGCCCCGATCAGTCTTTCCTTCAGCCGACGTTCCATGACCTAGGCACGGGCTGGAAACCGTCTGACAGCGGCGCCGACGGTCAGGAAGGAACCGGTGACGATGATCCTGTCACCCGGCCGCGCCTCGGCGCGGGCGGCGGCAAGGGCCTGCTCGACCTCGGCAAAGGCCTGCGCCGGGGCATGGGCGTCGACGGCCGACAGGGCATCGGCCAGGTCCCGGCTGTCCGCTCCGCGATCGGTATGCAGGCTGGCCAGGTACCAGCTGTCCACTACGGGGGCCAGGCAGGTGAAAAAGGCGCGGTGGTCCTTGTCCTTGAGCATGCCGGCGACGGCCAGGTTGCGGCCGGTGCGGGGCATTGCCCGCAGATTTTCCGCCAGGACGGCCGCCGCCTGCCGGTTGTGGGCCACATCCAGGATCAGCGGCACCTCGCCCGGGATCACCTGGAACCGGCCGGGCAGGGTGAATTCCCGCAAACAGCGGAAGATGGTCCCGGTCTGTACGGGAAAGCGTTCCGACAGGGCATGCAGGACCATAAGGACACCGGCCGCGTTGCGCATCTGATGGGGATAGCCCCCCGGCACCGGCAGGTTTTCATAGCATTTCAGACCCGAACGCCACGACCAGCCGGCGTCCCCCGACTCCACCAGGAAATCGCGGCCGGCCAGGAAGTAGCGGGCCCCTACCAGATCTACCGCCGCCTGGATACTGGGGGGCGGATCGGTGTCAGCGCAGATAGCCGGTCGCATGGGACGGAAGATCCCGGCCTTCTCACGGCCGATACGCTCGCGGTCCGGACCCAGCCAGTTCTGATGATCCAGGTCTATAGTACTGATCAGCGCCACGTCGGCGTCCAGCATATTGACCGCGTCCAGGCGTCCTCCCAGTCCCACTTCCAGGACGGCGATATCGATGCCGGCCTGGTGAAAGAGATCGATGGCAGCCAGGGTGCCGACTTCGAAGTAGGTCAGGGAGATGTTGCCGCGGGCCCGGTCGATGCGGGCGAAGGATCGGCACAGCATGGCGTCGTCCACCTCCACGCCGTTGATGCAGATGCGTTCGTTATACCGTATCAGATGGGGAGAGGTGTAGATGCCTACCCGGTATCCGGCCTGCCTGAGGATGGACTCCAGCATGACGGCGCTGGAACCCTTGCCGTTGGTGCCCGCGATGCTGACGACGGTAAACGAGGGACGCAGCAGATCCATTTTCTCCGCCACCTTGCGGCAGCGGTCCAGCCCCAGTTCGATGGCCGAGAAATGCAGTCCCTCCTGCCAGCGCAGCCATTCATCCAGGGTCTCGAACCGCATGGACAGCGGACCGTCAGCTTTGCCCAGGGAAGTAGAGAGAACCGAGCCCATGTGTTAACCGATCTGTAAACCTGTCTCGAGGTGTCCGATAAAACCCGTGGTCATCCTGCTGCGGAGACCGGCAGGTGGGTCAGCATGGACAGCAGGGAGGCGATCCTGTCGCGCATGTCCCGACGATCGACAATCATGTCGATGATGCCGTGCTCCAGCAGGAATTCGCTGCGCTGAAATCCTTCCGGGAGGGTCTCCCGGACGGTCTGTTCAATGACGCGCGGACCGGCGAAACCGATCAGGGCGT
>JARRRO010000325.1:0-3537 GCA_037380645.1 Gammaproteobacteria bacterium
TCCTTCAACGGGATTGATTTGTCGGCCCTTGCACAGGGGGCGGAGTATGCGGGCATGGCGCGGATTATCTTTCCCTCGGTGTGGCCCAGAGACATTCTCAGTGCCAACGCGGTGGTTCTGGTTCTGGGACTGCTGGTGAGCCTCTATCCGGCGATCAAGGCGGCCCGCTTTACGCCGGTGGAGGCCATGATGCACTACTGAAAACCGGTCTGTCCTGTGGGATCCGGTTTCTTGAATAGTCATTGAAGAGGAGCTGCGACAATATGGCAATTGTTGAATGTGAAGGCTTGTCAAAGACCTATCAACAGGGCAAGGTGACGGTCCGGGCGCTGAGCGACGTGAACCTGTCTGTGGCCGCTGGCGGATTCGTGGCACTGGCAGGTCCCTCGGGGTCGGGCAAGACCACCCTGCTCAATCTCATCGGCGGCCTGGACCGGGCTGATGCCGGCCATATTGTGGTGGACGGCCGGGACTACAGCCACCTGACGAGCGCCGAGATGGCGGAACTACGCCTCCGGCGTATCGGCTTTGTCTTCCAGGCCTACAATCTGATTCCGGTCCTCTCCGCCATTGAAAACGTCGAATACGTGATGCTCCTTCAGGGAGTCGCGGCAGCCGAACGCCGCCGTCGCGCCCAGCGGATATTGGACGACGTGGGACTGGCCGGCAAGTACGACAGGCGGCCGGCGGAGCTCTCCGGCGGCCAGCAGCAGCGTGTGGCCGTGGCCCGGGCAATCGTCTCCGACCCTTCCATCGTGCTGGCCGATGAACCCACCGCCAATCTGGATTCCAAGACGGGGGAAGAACTGCTCCAGCTGATGCTGCAGATGAACCAGGTGCACCAGGTCACGTTTATTTTTTCCACTCATGACCGCATGGTCATGGATTACGCCCGGCGCTTCATCCTCATCCGGGATGGATGCATCGCCGAAGATCAGGACAAGGCGGTATGACCGGCGCACTTCCTCCCTGCCGCCGAGGGAGAAATACTGTGGCATCCGGGGTCATATGGGGGACGCTGATCGGGAGCATTCTGTTGCTCATGTGGTTATGGCTGCTCCCTGTCTGGGCCCAGGACACCGGGAACTCCGCGCTCTCTCCCACCTCCAAGATCGACGTTCAGTGGGGCGGCTACCTCCGCGGCATCGGCACCATGAGTTTTCCGGACGACCGCTCGATTTATGGATTGGTGGGTGCGGACCCCTATGAGGACGGCCAGGCCGAATTGCGCCTCAAATGGATCGTGGAAACCCATTATGAGTTGGTAGGACAGATCGGCGACACCCTGGAAAAGACCCATGAACTGGATTGGCTGCTGCCCCCCTCGACGGTAGAGGAATTGACGGGGACCGCGACCATCAATGATGACCGCCGGCTGTTCAATCTCACCCATACGCTCAGTGCAGGGGACAACTATGTGACATATCACCGCCTGGATCGTCTGAATCTGACCTACACCCCTGACTGGGGCACGGTGCGCATCGGTCGTCAGGCCCTGACATGGGGCAACGGATTCATTTTCAACCCCATGGATCTCTTCAACCCTTTTCCTCCTACCACCATCCTCCGGGACTACAAAGTGGGCGATGACATGGCTTTCCTCCAGCTCCCCGCCGGTGCGGGGGACCTTCAGCTGCTCTACGTTCCCCGCCGCGATCCTGCGGACGGTCACGTGGAAGGGGATCAGTCGTCATTTGCCGGCAAACTCCACCTCACCACGGCCGGGTCGCTGGAAATGAATTTCATGGCGGCCCGTCACTACGGCGACGATGTTTTCGGTCTGGGCGCTGTGGGCGTTCTGGGCGGCGCGGCATGGCGGACCGATGCCGTCTACACGCTATTGACCTCGGATGCTGCGCAAGACGGATTCCTCCAGCTGACGGCCAATCTGGATTATGCCTGGCAATGGGGCGGGAGGAATTTTTACGGCTTCATCGAGTTCTACTACGACGAACTGGGCCGCACTGAAAGGTATGATCAGGCCTTGAATGATGTTCCGCTCCGACAGCGGCTCGAACGGGGGGAGCTGTTCACCCTGGGGAAGACCTCCCTTGCCGCTCAACTGGAGATTGAACTCCATCCGCTGGTGCATGCCTATTGGACGGCCATCGTCAATCTCTCCGATCCCTCGATCATCATGCAGCCCCGGCTCGTGTGGGACGCGACCTCCAATCTCCAGCTGATCGCCGGAGCCGCCATCTATTGGGGTGGACCCGGCACTGAATACGGCGGGTTCGACGCCACGGTCGCCGGTCGAACGGTTGAGGTTGCACCGGCGGATCAGCTCTATCTCTGGCTCACCTACAATTTCTAGCCTGTTACTGTGAAGGCTCCAGGTCGGCTTCGGCCGGTTGTTTCTTATGTTCCGCCGCCAGGGCCATGTACATTGCCGGAACCACGAAAAGTGTAAAGAGCGTTCCGATGGAAAGGCCTGTTGCGATAACGAGCCCCATGTTGAACCGACTCACCGCACCTGCGCCGCTCGCCGTGATCAGCGGAACGACTCCAAGCACCATCGCTGCCGTGGTCATCAGGATCGGCCGCAGCCGGATGCCCGCAGCCATTTCGATCGCCTCCCGTTTGCTGTGTCCCTGTTTCTGCAGGTTGTTCGCGAATTCGACGATCAGGATGCCGTGCTTGCTGATGAGCCCGATCAGCGTCACGAGGCCGACCTCGGTGTAGATGTTGAGGCTGGCACCCCCCACGCCCAGGCTGATGAAGATCAGCGCGCCGCAGATGGACATGGGCACCGCAACCAGGATGATTACCGGATCGCGGAAGCTCTCGAACTGGGCGGCCAGAGCCAGGAAGATGATGACCAGCGCAAAGAAGAACGTGACTATCAGTGCACTCGATTCCTGGACGAACTGCCGCGACTGACCCGAGTAGTCGATCGAATAGCCTTGCGGCAGAATCCGTCCGGCCAGATCTTTGAGATAGGCAAGTGCCTGACCCTGTGTCACTCCGGGAAAGGCGACGCCGGATATGGTCGCAGCGTTCTGCTGCTGGAAGTGATTCAACGATTCCGGCACGGTCTTTGTCTCGATGTGCGCTACGGTCGACAACGGCACCATGTCCCCTGTTGCAGTTCGGATGTAGTAATTCTTCAGTTGGTCGGTGTTGAGCCGAAAACGCTGCTGGACCTGAGGAATCACTTTGTACGACCGGCCAGAGAGGCTGAAATAGTTGACATAGCCGCCGCCGAGCATTGCGGAGAGTGCGCTCCCCACGTCCCGCATGGAAAGTCCCAGTTGGGCGGCCATCTGGCGGTCAATGATCACGGTGGACTGCGGCAGGTCATACTTGAGGTTGCTGTCGAGGAACATGAACATCCCGCTCTTCTGGGCGGCCAGCAGAAACTTTTCGGCCACCTCGTTGAGCCGGATGAATGGATCCGTCGTCTCGATAACAAACTCGATCGGCAGACCCCTGGCGCCCGGGAGAGACGGGGGTTGAAACGCCACAGCCCGAATGCCCGCAATATGATTCAACTCCTGCTGGACGATCGGCTGCAGCTGATTCGTGGTTTTCTGCCGC
>JARRRO010000326.1:0-1782 GCA_037380645.1 Gammaproteobacteria bacterium
TGACGATGAGGGGTGTGGCGTGTTTCCTGCACAGCTCGTGTAGCCTGGCTGCCGTCTCCCGCCGGGTCTCGCTGTCCGCCGTCTTGTCCCGGTACTGTACGGCGGCGACGCCGGCTGTGAGTAAGCGTTCGGTCCTGTCCAGCATCTCCGGATAGTCCAGGTGCACGCAGTCGGTGATGGCGTACAGACCGCGGGTGAGGGTGAACGGCATAGCGGGACCCGTTACGGTCCGCACCGGTACAGGCGATCGGGATGCTGCTGCCGGTGGCCGTAGCGGCGGGCGTGGCGCAGAGCGTGCCAGGTATAGTCCTGTGCCTCCCGCACGGCCGTTGGCAGGTCCTCGCCCCGGGCGAGACGGGCCGCCAGGGAGGAAGATAGCGTGCAGCCGGAGCCGTGATAAGTCCCCGGCAGTCTTTCCCAGGTGTAGCGCCGCGGCGGCTGGTTTGCCGTGTACAGGCTGTTGATGATCTCGCCATTGGTTTCGTGGCCCCCCGTGATCAACACCGCCCCGGCGCCTGTCTCCAGGAGCCTGCCTCCCGCCTCGTCTAGATCGTCCCGGCCGGAGAGTTCACGGGCCTCCAGGCTATTGGGGGTGATCACCGTTGCCAGGGGCAGGAGCCGGTCGCGTATGGCCGCGAACACGTCATTTTCTATAAACACGTGTCCGCTGCCCGACGTGATTACCGGGTCCAGGACCACGGGCACGGCGTCCAGTTTTTCCGCTAGGATAACTTCGATGATCCCGAGTAGATCCAGGTCTGCGACCAGTCCTATCTTGCAGGCGTGCACGGGCATGTCCTCGAGCAGCAGTTGCACCTGTTCCCGGAAATCCTCCGGGTACTGGTGGCGGATGCCATCTACGCGGGTGGTATTCTGGGCGGTGAGCGAGGTGATCACCGTCATGGCATGGCCGCCCGAGGCGCCAACGGCCTCGATATCCGCCTGGATGCCGGCGCCACCGCAGGGGTCGTGGCCAGCGATGACCAGCACCACCGGTTTTTCCATGGCCTCATCGTTCATGTCCACCATTTTACATGGCCTCCGACCGTGCGAAAATGACCGTCCAACCCCTGGAGATCAATGTATGAAGCGGTACATGTGCGTCATTTGCGGCTTTGTCTATGACGAGGCGGAAGGCTGGCCGGACGACGGCATCCCACCGGGAACCCGCTGGGAGGATATTCCCTTGAACTGGTGCTGCCCGCAGTGCGGGGCCAGGAAGGAAGACTTTGAAATGATCGAAGTGTAACTGCGGTCACAAGTTATAAACAGCAAGTCACAAGAAAAAAATTAGAAGGGACGTACGACCGCGAGGATGACGATGGCGATGAGGAAGATGACGGGGATCTCGTTGAACCAGCGGTACCAGACGTGGGAGTGGCGATTGCGGTCATGCTTGAAATCCCTCAGCAGTTTTCCGCAATAGAGGTGATAGACCACAAGAAGGCCCACCAGAACCAGCTTGACTGGCAGCCACAGCTTCCCCCCGTAGGCATCCCAGCCGTTGAGAGACAGGGTCCAGAACCCGAACACCAGGGTCAGTATCCCCCCCGGTGTCATGATCCCGTAGAAGAGCTTGCGCTCCATCACCTTGAACCTGTCAATGCTGACTCGATCTTCGCTCATGGCGTGATACACGAACAGCCGGGGAAGATAGAACAGGCCCGCGAACCAGGTCACCATGAAGATTAGATGCAGGGCTTTGGTCCAGAGCATGAAAAAGCTACTAGCTACCGGCTACTAGTGGCTTGTTGCCAGTAGCTTGTTGCTGCTGAGACAACA
>JARRRO010000326.1:1789-3747 GCA_037380645.1 Gammaproteobacteria bacterium
GGTGGTGGGCGTCAGGCTGACGTCGCCGAAAGCCGCCGTCGCCTTGCCCATGACGTCCAGGGCGACGGGATAGGGGATTTCCCGCCTGTGGGCCGTCTCCAGGACCCGGTTGGGGGGATCATAGGGCATGGCCACGGCGATGAGGGCCAGCCCCTGCAGGTGCAGGTCGTCGTAAAGCGCAGTCAGCTGCGGCAATTCCTTGCGGCAGACGCTGCAGGTCGTCGCCCAGAAACGGATCATGACGGGGCGTCCCCGCAGTTCCTCGAGGCGGATGCGGCGGCCGTCGATAATGGAGAAGGTGATGTCCGGCGCCCTGCCTGCATACCAGTACCAGCTCCCCGCCGCGGCGATGACCAGTAACGTCGCCGTCAGCCAGGGAATGGTGGATCGTATGCGCATGCCGTTTCTGCCTCTCAACCGTGGGCCGTCATGGTATTCGTGGATATCGTTTTATTTTTCCGTACCGAAGAGCCGCGCGCCCACAGTCGCCGCTGCTATCCGCCAAGATACACATCATAAAAGTTTATGGTTGCCATGCCTAGTCCGGCGAATCAATAAAATATCATGAATTACAGGAGCTTATATCACCTGGCCGTGGGCCGGACCGGGTTCACCCGCCGTCTTCGCCGGTGTTGTGCGGACGAGGGACATGCATTGCTTGACAGCGTGTCTGCGGGAACTTATTCTGACCACGAATTCGATGCCTTGGTGCATGGGATTCAACCGAAACAATTATAATAAAAACCAGATCTTTTATAAGCGGCCTCTGGCCGCTTTTTTATTTGCGGGTTGCCATGCCCGGCGCTTCGTATCATAGTCTCTTTCCGAATGCGGCATTCAGTTTCCAGAGTCTAATCCATGATCAAGATCGGAATCGTAGGTGCGACCGGGTATACCGGCGTCGAGTTGATGCGGCTGCTCACGGGTCATCCAGATGCGGAAGTCACCGTGGTGACATCCAGAGGTGAGAAGGGCAGGCCCGTTGGCGACGTCTTCCCATCGCTGCGGGACCATGTCGATCTGGCCTTCAGCGAACCGGATGATGAGCGGCTTTCCGAGTGCGATCTGGTCTTTTTCGGGACCCCCAGCGGCACAGCCATGCACCAGGCGCCGGCCCTGCTGCAGGCGGGGATCCGGGTAGTGGACCTGTCGGCCGATTTCCGCCTCAGGGACGCCTCGACCTGGGCCCGTTGGTACGGCCGGGAGCATGCCTGTCCGGATCTCCTGGACACGGCCGTGTACGGCCTGCCGGAGGTGAACCGGGAGGCCATCAGGAATGCCCTGCTGGTGGCGAATCCGGGCTGTTATCCCACGGCCGTCCTTTTGGGCTTTCTGCCGCTGCTGGAGGCGGAACTCGTCGATCCCGCTTCCCTCATCGCCGACGCCAAGTCCGGTATCAGCGGGGCCGGCAGGAAGGAGGCCATGCGGACCCAGTTCTGTGAGGTGGCCGATTCGTTCTCGGCCTACGCAGTGCCGGGACACCGCCATCTGCCCGAGATCCTCCAGGGTCTGCGGGGACTGTCCGGCGCGAACGCGAACCTCGTGTTCGTGCCGCACCTGCTGCCTATGATCCGGGGCTTACACGCCACCCTGTACGCCCGTCTGCTGGATCCCTCCGTGGACCTGCAGCTCCTGTATGAGAAACGTTACCGGAACGAACCGTTTGTCGATGTCCTGCCCCTAGACAGCCACCCCAACACCGGCGGTGTGCGCGGCGCCAATCTGTGCCGGCTGGCCTGCCACCGGCCGCAGGGCGGGGACATGGCCGTGATCCTGGCCGTTGAGGACAACCTGGTCAAAGGGGCGGCCGGCCAGGCGATTCAGAACATGAACCTCATGTTCGGCCTGGCCGAGACGGCCGGACTGACCGCAGCCGCCCTTCAGCCCTGAAACCGATTGGAGTCGCCCGTGCCGCGCCTGGTAGTCAAGACTCACCGCCCCTGGCAACTGGCTCTGGC
>JARRRO010000326.1:3802-6241 GCA_037380645.1 Gammaproteobacteria bacterium
CTGGCAACTGGCCCTGGCTATCATCTTTCTGAGCACGTTTTTCGCCGTGGTGACGTGGCTGGTACTGGACCGCGTCCAGTGGTCGATGATCGAGGGCAGGATCAAAAGCAGCGAGGAGTACAAGCTCCTATGGCAGGCCAACAAAGGCCTGGAACAGGAAAACAAGAGCCTGCGCGAACGGGTTCTTTCCCTGGAGCAGACCACCAGCCTGGACAAGAGAACCGCTGCCCTGTTGCAGGACGAACTGACCTCGCTGCAGGACGAAATCCACCACCTTAAGGGGGAAGTGGAGTTCTACCAGGGCGTCATGGAATCGACCCGCGATACCCAGGGACTGAATATCTATGGGATAGACGTCACACCATTGGCAATGGACAGGACCTTTCTCCTCAAGGTGGTATTAACCCATGTTGCAAAAGGTGCTAAGGTGGCCGAAGGACGATTGGAGGTAACCATAGAAGGGCTGAAGGACGGGAAGACCCCCCGGAAATTTGATCTGCGTGATTTGACTATCGACGATTCGCTGAACATGGTTTTCAAATTCAAGAATTTCAAGCAGTTTGAAAGTAACCTGACCCTGCCCCGCGGTTTCGATCCGCGCCGTGTCCTGGTGCAGATCCATCCCAAGGGAAGGAATCGGGCGGTTATCAGCAAGGTATTTGAGTGGCCGTCGGCCGCGAGCTAGGAGGGGAATATGTGGGGCAATGGTCGTAAACGTAAAACAACCCGGATCGACACCCTCATCGGGCAAGCCAGCCAGATTTACGGCGACGTCTCGTTCAGTGGCGGCCTGCACGTGGACGGCACCGTCAAGGGCAACGTGGTCGCCGAAGATGACGGCCATTCCATGCTGTCCCTGAGTGAACGCGGGACCATCGAGGGCAAGGTCAACGCCCCCTATGTGATTCTCAACGGCGTTGTGGTGGGAGACGTGCACAGCAGCGAACATATCGAACTCTCCTCCAAGGCCCGGGTCACGGGCAATGTCTACTACACGCTGATCGAGATGGCCATAGGGGCCGAAGTCAACGGCAAGCTGGTGCACACGCCCGAGGTGGAGGAGTCCTCCCCCCTGGGCCTTGATACGGGCGGGCCGGTGGAGGTCCCGGAGTCATAATACCCGACTAAATCACTTGGTTTTGGAGCCGTTCCTATAGTATAATTTGTATATTTCTACAGCCGGTGATACCCATGGAAGCAGCAGAACAGACCCCCGATCCCCTGTACTTTACCGATTCCGCAGTGGCCAAGGTGAAGGAGCTGATCGAAGATGAAGGCAACGACGCTCTGATGCTGCGCGTTTTCATCAGCGGCGGCGGCTGCTCCGGTTTTCAGTACGGATTTACCTTCGACGAGGCCATCGGCGACGGTGATGTGGTGATAGACCGGGGCGGTGTAAAACTCCTCATCGACCCCATGAGCATCCAGTACCTGACCGGAGCCGAGATCGACTACACAGAGGGGCTGGAGGGCTCCCAGTTCGTCATCCGGAACCCCAATGCAGCCACTACCTGTGGATGTGGATCATCATTCTCTGTTTGAGTCTTGCGCGGAGGCTCGGGCACTAGGGCATTCCATCATTCATGCCCACAGTTAATTTCTAGCTCTGCAACAATCCTTTTGACGTTTTTGAACGCCGTGTAAGGATTGACAGGATTTCATTGCGGTTTTGGGTAATAATTTACTGTCGTATATAAGGAAGTAATTGGGAATGGCATGAACGATATTGCGGTTGGAGAAGAAATTACACTCGAATCCGGCGAAGTGGATCTGCGGCCGGACGAGTCAGGATTGAGAAAGATTACAAAGGAATTATCGCAACAGCATAGTAGAAAAAATATAAAAAAATTGTTCAGGATATATGATAAGAAAATTCTTGGCGTAGGGGAGATAATAGGAGAACGCAAGAGAAAATATCTTGTTCATCTCGCTCTGTTGAACCATCATCCGAAACACTCCTTTAATATTAATAAAACCCTTTTTTATTCCTTCCTAGTTTTTGTCTCGTTGTTTTGGATCACGTTATTTTTGAAGATCCACGGCCTGGTAATTCTATCCGATATCTATACCTATGCGGCAATCAGTTTGTTCGCGGGTATTGCGCTTTTATTGTTTTATAAGATCGTTAAGT
This sequence comes from Gammaproteobacteria bacterium, assembly GCA_037380645.1. Lineage (GTDB taxonomy): Bacteria > Pseudomonadota > Gammaproteobacteria > Eutrophobiales > Eutrophobiaceae > JBBDSH01. Next base: position 5,934 of record JARRRO010000326.1, read on the forward strand.
CATCGAGAAACTCCCTGATATTCTATACTGCACACGGCCATATACCCCTCGTTGAAGTCCTGAGCAGGAAACCGGACAGTAAACATTACAAGGGATTTATAACTGAATTGAAAAAAGATATATCAAGATTCAGAAAAGACGAGAGATATTCCGGACAAGGGCTTCTGTCCGCAGAATTGAATGAGCACCGCCGTTTGCTTGAGTCGGGGATTATTAGTGGCAAGGAGTATGAGCTTGCCAAGAAAAACATATTCCGGAGACACTAAGAAGCAAATTCATGAGTACCAGTTACCGGTGCCTGCGCTAGG
>JARRRO010000327.1:0-3747 GCA_037380645.1 Gammaproteobacteria bacterium
GGTCCTTGACCACGTCCTGGATCATGTGGTGCCAGCCGATGAGGCTCAGCGCCGGGGTGTAGTACTCATCCACGAACTTGCTCCAGATGCGCATCTGCGCCGTATCATAGGGGTCCTCCGGGCGCAGCCGCACCTCGGGGAAGACATCCTCCAGGTATTCGTTGATCACCGTGGACTCGGTGATGACCTTGCCGTCGTGTGCCAGCGCCGGTACCTGGCCGTTGGGATTGATCTTGACGTACCACGGCTCGTGCTGCTGGAAGGCGTGCAGATCGACATAGTGGCTGGTGAAGTCCAGCCCCTTCTCCTTCAGGCAGATCAGCGGCTTGGCGGAATTGGCACTGGGCTCGTAATGATACAGTTCCAGCATGGTGATTCTCCTCAATGGGTTCTATCCAAAGGCGCGCAGCTTTTCGGGCACCTTGTTGGGCATGGCCAGGGCGGCCTTGACCGCCGGCCTCTCGTTCATTTTCGCCAGCCATGCCACCGCCCGCGGTGTGTCCTTATCGTTCATATGTTCGGGACACAGCCTGGGCACGCCGGCCACAATGGAATAGCTGTTGACGTCGGCCAGGGAATAGCTCTTCCCGGCTATCCATTCGTTGTCCTGGAGACGCTTTTCCATGCGCTGGATGGAGACGCCGAGCTTGCGCCGGGAATCGGCCAGCTGCTCCTCGGTGAAGGACTCGCCGGCGACGGTGGCCCATTTGTCGCGCTGCTCCTTCAGGGGGATGCGTTCCAGCACCCTTTCCAGCTCGTCCTTGTCCAGGCTCTGGGCCACCTTGCGCACCATGATATGCCATCCGATCATACTCAGCGCCGGACAGAAGTATTCATCCACGAACTTGCTCCAGATGCGCATCTGGGCCCGCTCGTAGGGATCGTCCGGACGCAGCTGCACCTGGGGGAAGACGTCTTCCAGATATTCGTTGATCACCGTGGATTCGGTGATGATCCTGCCCTCGTGCACCAGCACCGGCACCTGGCCGTTGGGGTTGATCTCCACGAACCAGGGCTGATGCTGCTCGAAGGAAAGCAGGTCGACATAATGGCTCTTGAACTCCAGGCCCTTTTCTTTCAGGCACAGCAGGACCTTCATGGAATTGGCGACGGGTTCGGCGTGATAAAGCTCCAGCATGGGACTCCCCCCTTGTCTGTGACACGGGACCGGCAGGCACCGGTCCGGTGGATCAACCTACCACCAGACGGCGTGCGGATACCCCATTGAGAGGGAAGCGGACACCGTCGATTCGCGCAGAAAACAGCGGGGGCACGCCGGTTTTCCTTCCCGGGCCCGGATTCTTATCCGCCGCGGCGCTATGGGTTACACTGGCTGGCGCGCCCGGATGGAGAACGAACATGAAAAATACACTGCGCAGTAATTTCGAACCCGGCAGACCCCGCTGGGCCACGCGGCGGGCCCAGTGGAAGGCCCCGGGCCTTCTTCAAGGACGCAGAATAATGGAGCCCATCTGGCGCAAGTCCTATCCCGCGCACGTGCCCACCACGGTTGATCCGGACAGCGTCGGCAACCTGGTGAACCTGATGGAAACGGCCTTTCATCGTTATCAGGACGCACCGGCCTATCACAACCGCGGCACCACCCTGACCTATTCCGATGTGAATGAACTTTCGGACAGCTATGCCGCCTTCCTGCAGACGCAGCTGCACCTGGAGAAGGGCGATCGCATCGCCCTGATGTGCCCCAACATCCTGCCGTTTCCCGTGGCCATGTACGGCCACCTGCGCGCCGGCCTGATCCAGGTCAACGTCAACCCCCTGTATACGCCGCGCGAGCTCAAGCACCAGCTCAACGACGCACAGGCGGAGACAGTCGTCCTGGTGGAAACTGCCCTGCCTACTCTACAGGCAATACTGGGTGAGGTGCCCGTCAGGAGCATCATTATCATAGGCGCCGGCGATCTGAGGGAGAAAGAAGGACCGGCAACACTCCCCGACCTCCCCGGCGTACGCAGCTGCCGTTTCATTGACGCCATCAGGTTAGGAAAGCAAAACTCCCGCTCCCCCGTCGACCTGGACGGGGACGACCTGGCGTTCCTGCAGTACACCGGGGGGACCACCGGCCTGGCCAAGGGGGCTATGCTCAGCCACCGCAACGTCATCACCAACGTCCTGGCCTTCACCGCCTTCCTGGGCGATCCGATCTTCGGTGAGGAGGCGGAGAAGATCGTGATCACGGCGACGCCGCTGTATCACATCCTCGGACTGGTGGTGAACTGCCTTAGCTTCCTGCACAAGGGCGGCCTCAACATCCTCATCGACAACCCCCGGGATATGTCCGGATTCGTCGAGGAACTCGGCCGCTGGCCGTTCACGGTTATCACCGGCGTCAACACCCTGTTCAACGCCCTGCTGCACACCCCCGGCTTCGAGGAACTGGACTTTTCCTCACTGAAGCTGGCCGTAGGCGGCGGCACCCCCATCCAGGAGGCCATTTCCAACCACTGGCATAGCGTCACCGGCAAGCACGTCAAGGAAGGCTACGGCATGTCCGAAACCGGCGGGGTGACCCAGACACCCCCGGACATGCAGGGCTTCAGGAGTACCATAGGCCTGCCGTTTCCATCCCTGGAGGTGTCCCTGTGCGACGAGGAAGGTAATGAGGTGGCCATGGGCGAGCCGGGGGAGATCTGTTTCCGCGGCCCCACCGTCATGCGCGGCTACTGGGGGCGGGAAGACCTGAACGATCAGATCTTCACCGCAGACGGTTTCTTCCGCACCGGGGATATCGGCACCGTGGACGAAGACGGGTATTTTCACGTCGTGGACCGCAAGAAGGATATGATCCTGGTCTCCGGCTTCAACGTGTATCCCATAGAGGTGGAGGAAGTGGGTACCGCCGCGCCCGGCGTCTACGAATGCGCCTGCATCGGCGTGCCCGACGAGAAAACCGGCGAGGCGGTGAAGCTTTTCGTGGTGCCCAAACCGGGCGCCGAGGCCTCGGTGGAAGCGATCCGCGCCTATTGCCGGCAGAACCTGGCCGCCTACAAGGTTCCCAAGTACGTGGAATTCATCGACGCCCTGCCCAAATCCGCCGTGGGCAAGATCCTGCGCCGAGAGTTGCGAAAATAGATGGATCTCGCAGAGACGCAAAGGCGCAAAGTAAACAAGCAGGAATTTTAACTTCTTATAGCTTTGCGTCTTCGCGTCTTGGCGAGATCAATGCCTTTCCAATCCGAATCTCAGGCGGGCAAATCTGATCCGAAGCTGTCCTTGTAACGCTGTTTGAACTCGTCCGGGGTGAAGCTGTGGTTCTGGGTGCCGGCCTTTTCGATCTTGATGGCGCCCATGAGCGAGGCGATGCGGCCGGTGGTCTCCCAGCCCAGTCCCTTTTGCAGGCCGAACAGGAGGCCGGCCCGATAGGCGTCACCGCAGCCGGTGGGATCCCTGACTTCCGCTGGCCGCGCGGCGGGAATGTGCATCTCCCCTTCACGGGTATAGATAGTGGAGCCTTCGGCGCCTCGAGTCACGATCAGGGCGTCCACCATGGGCTCGATATCATGGAAATCCCAGCCGGTGCGATCCCTCATCAACTGCCACTCGTAATCGTTAACGGTGATATAAGTGGCCTGTTCGATAAACGTCTTAAGGTCGTCGCCGTCGAACATGGGCATGCCCTGTCCCGGATCGAAGATGAAGGGAATGCCCGCCTCGACGAACTGCTGTGCATGTTGAACCATGCCGTCACGACCGTCCGGGGCAACGATACCCAGGGTGACGCCGTCG
>JARRRO010000328.1:0-3044 GCA_037380645.1 Gammaproteobacteria bacterium
ATTGTCTCAGGTATGCCGTTTTTCGTTCGGCAGGCTTACTCACGAGGGATCAGATCGCCGGATCCATTGACCGCAGAAGATGGCAGCGGCAAAACAAAGGGGGAAGATCGCGAGTTACTTTCGCGTCTGCTTTCTTCCCCCCTCTCTCTGTGGAAGGTAATTTCTTAATCCGTGGCGGAAAGAGCCGCTTCCAGGTCATTATTCGCGCTTTCAACGGCTCGCTTTATGCAGGCCCTTCTGTCGGATGGACCCCAGCGGGGTCTCGGATATATTTTATCGAGTTCATCGCACGCTTCTTTCGCACTGATCTCGATGCGATTCTTGAGCCTGGTCACGTCACTGTGTTTGCTGAGATCGAGGTCGGCATAACTGATATGCCGCTCCAGCGTCAGTGTTTCGGTAATCCCGCCGGTCGCTTCGGTCCGTTCGACTTTTCGATATGCAATCGGCTTCGCCGTCACCACAATCTCCTCAATCGCTCTGCCCCCCTGTTCTTCCTCGGCCTGCTGGGCGCGGACAGGGTCGGTCTCGAGAGTGAATGCGGTCGCAACAAGCGCGGCAAGCGCGGTGCCGGATAAGAAGTAAGGGCGCCTTTTCATGTCAATTCTCCTGTTGTGCCATGCCGATAAGATTGACCAAAATGGGGAGGGTGTGATTGACGCGGATCAAGATCTGTTATTGCAGGCATTCCGCACCTCACGCCATGGAGGCCGGCACCGGGACCTGCCGCCCCGGCGGCCAGGAACTGTCTGTATAAAGGGATGATAATGAAGGGGATTGGTGGAGCCGAGGGGGATCGAACCCCTGACCTTCGCATTGCGAACGCGACGCTCTCCCAGCTGAGCTACGGCCCCAAAAACAGAGCTACGAGCGACAAGCTACCAGCTACAAGTCCGGCAACCGGCCGCCTGTGGCGGGGCGCCAGTGTAAAGCAGAACGCAGCGGACTGGAAGTCACCGCCGAAAGTGTAACATTATAACAACTAAACACTCCGTAATATATAATGTCACACCGGCATAAGGACCGGGAACCATCAGCCCATGCACGAGACACTACCCTATCTGCAGCCTTCCGATTTTCCCGCCATCTCGCGCCGCGAGCTTGAAACCCTGCAGATCAACATCGGCCTGCGCTGCAACCTGGCCTGCCTGCACTGCCACACCAATTCCAACCGCCACCGACGGGAGGCCATGAATGATACCACCCTGGATTCCGTCGTCGCGCTGCTCGAGCGCAGGAACATCCCCAACCTGGACATTACCGGCGGGGCGCCGGAGCTGCATCCCGGTTTCCGCGACCTGGTGGTCCGCGCCCGCGCCCTGGGCGTACACGTCATCGACCGCTGCAATCTCACCGTCCTGGAGGAGCCGGGCTTCGAGGACCTGGCGGAATTCCTGGCGGGACAGGGAGTGGAGATCATCGCCTCCCTGCCTTGCTACACGGAGGAGAACGTGGACAGCCAGCGCGGCAGGGGGGTGTTCCAGGGCAGCATCCGGGCCCTGCAGAGGCTCAATGCCCTGGGCTACGGCCGGCCCGGCAGTGAACTCGCCCTGAACCTGGTCTACAATCCCCTGGGTCCTTCCCTGCCGCCCGGGCAGGAACAGCTGGAACAGGAGTACAAGGACCGCCTGCACGACGGATACGGCATCGAGTTCCATCACCTGTACACCCTGTGCAACATGCCCATCAAGCGCTTCGGCAGCACCCTCATCAGCCACGGTCAGTTCGACGACTACATGCAGACCCTGAAAGAAGCCCATAACGACGCCAACCTGGAGCGGGTCATGTGCCGTAACCTGATCAGCGTCGACTGGCGAGGCTACGTCTACGACTGCGACTTCAACCAGATGCTGGGTCTCAACATTCAGGCCCGCGACGGCGGGCGGTTGCACCTGGACGACCTGCTGGACAGCGACCCCAGCGGCATGCCCATCAAGGTCTGCAACCACTGTTACGGCTGCACCGCCGGCCAGGGCAGCAGTTGCGGCGGGGCGCTGACGTAAACGGAATCGCACCGGCCCGGATACCGGACCGCCCCCGAATCGGTTAGAATATCGCCACGTACCAAAGAGCCTGAGCCGCCGTTCCGTACCGTTGATGCCGTCGCCATGAAGTCGTATCCGCCCCGCGTCACGCGCGCCGCTCCCCAAACCCCGATCCAGGAGCCCCCAGCCCCGGAACCATGAAACTCTCCGTCGTCATCCCCGTGCTGAACGAATCAGCGCTGATCCTCTCCTGCCTGTCATACCTGCAGGGGCTGAGGGAGCGCGGTCACGAGGTGATCGTGGTGGACGGCGGCAGCAGCGACGACACCATCGAGCTGGCCGCCCCCCTGTCGGATCACTGTCTGGTCAGCAGCCGGCCCGGCCGTGCCGCGCAGATGAATCGCGGCGCAGTGAAAGCGGCCGGCGACGTGCTGGCGGTTTCCCGGACATCCCGCTGATGGAAGACATAGTCCTGAGCCGCCGGCTCAAGCGATTGCGCCCGCCGCTCTGCCTCAGGGACGCCGTGATCACCTCCAGCCGGCGCTGGGAAAAGCGGGGTATTCTGCGCACCGTCCTGCAGATGTGGTGGCTGCGGACGCTGTTTTACTTCGGTATATCACCGACCCATATAGCGAGGCAGTATTATGGATCATAGTTGTACGGTAATCGTATTCAGCCGCACTCCCGAGGCGGGCAAGGTGAAGACGCGCCTTATCCCGGAGTTGGGCGAGGAGGGCGCCGCCGAACTGTACCGGGAACTCCTGGAGCGGACCCTGGCCACCGCCGTGGAGGCGGAAGTGGGAGACGTGCAATTGCACTGCTGGCCGGAAATCGACCACCCGTGGCTGCGGGCCATGCAGAACGACTACCCGGTGCGGCTGATGCAGCAGCAGGGCACCGAACTGGGCGGGCGCATGCATCACGCCTTCGCCGGCGCCCTGGTGCAGTACAACGCGGCCATCCTTATCGGCTGCGACATCCCGGAACTGGCCGAATCCGACCTGCAGACGGCCCGCGAGAAACTGCGGGAACATGAGGCGGTGCTGGGACCGGCGGAAG
>JARRRO010000329.1:0-4183 GCA_037380645.1 Gammaproteobacteria bacterium
CCTCAACAGCCGGTGCGGGGTCTCGGTGAATTCCAGGGTGTGGGGCAGAATGATCACGTCCATAGATTCGTCCAGGATGGGCAGGGCGTCGGTGCGGCAGCGCAGCGAGGCGACGCCGTTCTGCTCCTCCTCCACCTGCAGGAGGAGACGGTGGGAAATGGGACTGCGGGCGTAATAGGGTTCCGCACCGACGGAACCGACCTGGCCGATGTGATAGCCGAACATGCGCGGCAACAGGCGGTCGAGGACCTGCCGTTCCAGCCGCGCCAGGAGGCTGCCCGGGGGTCGCGCAAACCAGTCCGCCAGTTGTGCGCGTACACCCGCCGCCGTCTCCGTATTGAATTCCACCGGCTCCGTCTCGTCGTCGCGATTTTGACTTTGCGCCATTTGCCTGCAAGACTCCCGGCATGCTCGATGTGATACCTGTCAACGCCTTCCGCGACAATTATATCTGGCTGATCAGGCGCGAGGACAGCGGCAAGGCGGCCATTGTTGACCCCGGCGACGCCGAACCGGTGCTCGTCGCGCTGGCCGAATACAACCTGACGCCGGCCGCTGTCCTTATCACCCATCATCACGCCGATCACGTGGGCGGGGTCAGACGCCTGCTGGAGCACTACAGCATGCCGGTGTACGGGCCGGCGGCGGAATCCATTCCCGGGCGCAACCACGCCCTCAGGGAAGGCAGCCAGGTGGTACTGGAGGCGCTCGGGCTCCGTTTCGATATCATCGAGGTGCCGGGCCACACCGCCGGCCACATCGCCTATTACGGCCACGGCTGTCTGTTCATCGGCGACACCCTGTTCATGGCCGGCTGCGGGCGCCTGTTCGAAGGCACCGCAGGGCAGATGCACGCCTCCCTGCAGAAGCTGCTGGCCCTGCCCGAAGACACCCGGGTCTACTGCGCCCATGAATACACCCTGGCCAATCTGCGTTTCGCCCAGGCGGTGGAACCGGACAACGCCGCCATCGCCGAGCGCCTCCACCGCAGCGAAGCGTTGCGCCGGCGCAACGAGCCCACCGTGCCCGATACCCTGGCGGAGGAAAGGCGGACCAATCCCTTCCTGCGGGTGGACCAGCCCGGGGTCATCGCCGCCGCTGAAAACCATGCCGGCCGCGATTTGTGTGACCCCGTCGACGTTTTCGCGGCCATACGCGGCTGGAAGGACGGCTTCTAAAGGACTCCTCTATGAGAAACATCCCTCAAACTTGGCTTTATCTTCCCCCTGTTATTGCCTGATTACGCTATATAAAAGAACTTGACCGACTCAAACGTCCTGCATAGGATTAGGCACCTGATGCGCCTGATAACCATAATAATCTCTCTCGCTCTGACCGCCTGCAGCCTCTCCGGCACAAGGCCGGATGCTGATGCGCCCAATGTCGCTGCCAGCGCGGAGGTGGAGCCCACCGGCGTCAGCATCGAGCAGATCGACATCACACGCCTTCCTGATAAATGGCCGGTGCCGGCCCCCACCGTTTATCAGAAGAACAATGAACACAAACAGGTCTATGCAGATGTCTGGAAACGGATCCGTCACAATCTGCGCCTGTCCCGCCACCTGGGTAAATACAGCGTCAAGGCCCGGCTCAACTGGTATGCCAAGCATCAGGAGTATCTGGACCGCGTAGCCGAACGCGCCACTCCCTACATGTATTACATCCTGGAGCAACTGAAACAACGCGACATGCCCCCGGAGCTGGCCCTGTTGCCGGTGGTGGAAAGCGCCTATCAGCCCTTCGCCTATTCGCCCAGTCACGCCTCCGGCCTGTGGCAGTTCATCCCCGGCACCGGCAGGATTTTCGGTTTGAAACAGAACTGGTGGTATGACGGGCGGCGCGACATCGTGGCCGCCACCCGGGCAGCGCTGGACTACCTGGATAAACTGCATCAGAAATTCAACGGCGATTGGCTGCTCGCCCTGGCCGCCTACAACTCGGGGGAATTGAACGTCACCCGCGCCATCCGGCGCAACCAGCGCGCCGGCAAGAGCACCGACTTCTGGTCCCTGCATTTGCCGCGCGAGACCCGCGGCTATGTCCCCAGCCTGCTGGCCGTGGCGGAACTGGTGGCCAGGCCCAAACGCTACGGCATCGATCTGAAACCCATCCCCAACCAGCCCTATTTCGCCAAGGTCGATGTTGGAGGCCAGCTGGACCTGGCCCTGGCCGCCCAGATGGCCGGGCTCACCATGGACCAGATATATAAGCTGAATCCCGGCTTCAACCGCTGGGCAACGGCGCCCGACGGCCCCGATTACCTGCTGGTGCCCGTCGACAAACAAGACGCTTTCAAAAAGCAGCTTGCCCAGCTGCCCAAAAAGGATAGGGTCAGCTGGCGACGCCACGTCATCCGCCGCGGCGACACCCTGGGTGAGATCGCGCATAAGTACCACATCAGCGTGGGCCCCTGCTCATTCCCAGCTCCAAGCAGCCGCTTAAGCACTACACCCTGAGCGTGGAGAACCGCCGCTACCGCGGTCTCAAGCGCGCCGGCTCCGGCGAGAAGTATCTTTACACCGTTCGCCGCGGTGACACCCTGTGGGACATCGGCCGTCACTACGGGGTCAGCATCCGCAACCTGTGTGCCTGGAACGGCATCTCGTCCCGGCGTTATCTGCGTCCCGGCCAGAAACTCACCCTGTGGCTGGCCGAAAACGGGGACGCCGCACCGAACCATACCAAGACCCGGGTCGCACAGGGGAACACGCAGACCAACGACGACGGCACCATCAACTACACCGTGCAGAGCGGCGATTCCCTGTGGCTGATCGCCCGCCGCTTCGGCGTCACCACCCACGACCTCGTGGCCTGGAACAATATCTCTCCCAGACATTACCTGCGGCCCGGACAGAAGCTCACCCTGCAGCCGGCTGAAAACGGGGACGCCGCACCGGACCATACCACGACCCGGGTTGCACAGAATGACACGCAGGCCAACGACCACGGCACCATCAACTACACCGTGCAGAATGGCGATTCCCTGTGGCTGATCGCCCGCCGCTTCGACGTAACCGTCCACGACCTCGTGGCCTGGAACGGTATCTCTCCCAGACATTACCTGCGGCCCGGACAGGAGCTCACCCTGCAACCGGCCGCCAAGGATGACAGCGTTGGTGGTGATGACGGCTCCATGGTCGATGTCAGCGACCAGGTCAATGACGACGGCGTCATCAACTACACCGTCAAACGCGGTGATTCCCTGTGGCTGATTTCGCGCCGTTTCGGCGTCACCGTGGCGCAGCTGGTCAAGTGGAACAACCTGTCCCGGGACAGCTTCCTGCAACCGGGCCAGGAGTTGATCCTGCGCAACGCCCCCGCCTCCTCCAGCGGGGCGTAATCCCCTTCCCAACGGCGGCCGTGTCTCGCCGGCCATCACAATTATCCGTACAATGGCGTGATGATCGGCCTGATTAAATTCTGCCTGCGCGGCCTGCTCAGGCTCCTATACCGGGTCAGGGTCACGGGCATGGAGCATTACCGGGAGGCCGGCCAGCGCGTGCTCATCGTCGCCAACCACGCCTCGCTGCTGGACGGCATCCTGCTCTATGCCTGGCTACCTGAGACGCCAACCTTCGCCATCAACACCAAGATTGCCGCCAGGAGGTCATTCAAGTTCTTTCTGCGATTCGTCGATTTGTTCATCATGGATCCCACCGGACCCTTGTCGGTGAAATCCATGATCCGGTTCATCCAGAAGGACAAGAAGGCCGTGATTTTCCCTGAAGGCCGGATCACGACCACCGGCACCCTGATGAAAGTCTATGAAGGGCCGGGGCTGGTGGCGGACAAGGCAGACGCCACCATCCTGCCCATTGCCATCGACGGCGCTCAATACAGCACCTTTTCCTACATGCACGGACGCGGCCATGTGCGCTGGTTTCCCCGCATTACCCTCACCGTCCTGCCCCCGCAGCGCATCACTCTGGATCCCGCCCTGCGCGGCCATGCCCGGCGCAAGGCCGCCGCCCTGGCCATGCAGAAACTGATGTTCAAGCTGATCTACAGCACTTACGATTTTAATAACACGATCTTCGGCGCCATGCTGGAGTCGATGCGTCTGTTCGGCAGAAACAACTCCATCCTGGAAGACGTCAACCGCCAGAAGCTCACCTACGGCCAGCTGATCACCCGGGCGATGATCCTGGCCAGGGCCATTGCCGGGGACAGCGCTGCCGGAGAG
>JARRRO010000330.1:0-4278 GCA_037380645.1 Gammaproteobacteria bacterium
CAGGTCGTGTAGGACTTGTGCCGTGGCGGGGGCGGCGGTGTATTTCCCCAGTTGTTCCCGGTCCAGCTCCCGGGCCTCGGTCAGGGTGGTGACGAAATCCAGGCAGTCCCCGGGCAGGGGGTATTCCCCGCCGTTGACGTAGAGCAGCAGGCCCCCGGCGCCGGGGAAGAAGACCATGCGGCAGGCGTGGTGGCAGCGCAGGGCCCGCGCACGCCGGCTCAACGCCGTGAAGGCGTCCTGATCCAGCGGCAATGGCGGTGCGATCTCAACCTGATCCGGCAGGCGCGTGATGTGACGGCCGAACCAGCGGTCCAGGGCGGCGTCGTTTTCAAACGGTGCCTTGAGCAGCGACCGGATCCGGCGCCGAGCACCGGCCGTGATCTCGGCGCTGTGCTCCTGGGGGGTGAGCCCGGGATCGGCGTAGCGCCGGTCGGTGTATCCGGCCAGCATGTCGTCCAGGTACAGGTTCAGCAATTCGTGCCGGGTGGGGGCGCGGAAACCGATGGAATAGGTTTGGCAATCGTCCAGGGCCACGCCATGGTGGGCGACGCCCGGCGGCAGATAAAGCATGTCGCCGGGCTCCAGTATCCATTCCTGCTGCGGTCTGAAGTCCGCCAGGATGCGCAGGTCCAGGCCGGGGATGAAATCGGCTTCGGTGTAACCGTCCGGGTGGATCTGCCAGCGGCGCCGCCCCCGGGCCTGCAGCAGGAACACGTCGTAGCTGTCCAGGTGGGGGCCGACGCCACCCCCCTTTGGGGCGATGCTGATCATCAGATCATCGATGCGCCAGTCGGGGATAAAGCGGAAGCGGCGCAGCAGCGCCGCCGCCTCGGGCAGGTGCAGGTCCACGTTCTGTACCAGCAGCGTCCAGTGGCTGTCGGGGAGCTGTTGCAAGCTCTCCGCATCCAGGGGGCCGGGGACCACCTGCCACGGGGCCTCGCCGCCCCGTTCCAGAACCAGGCGCGATTCCACCGTATCCCGGGTACTGAGAGCAAGCAGATCCTCCCGGGTGAGAAAGGAATCGAAGCCGGGGATGGCCTGGCGGATGAGGCAGGGCCGCCGCTGCCAGTAGTGCGCCAGGAATTCACCGGCCTCCATCCCTCCCAGCACGGATGCCGCCGGACCGGTCACGGTATCAGTCGAGTTTCAGCGAGGCCGTGATGCGGCGGGCCTGGGCCTCGGCGTTGCCGGTGTAGGTCCGGGGGGTGAGAGCCAGCAGCCGCTGCCTGGACTCCTCCGGCAGTTCCTCCAGGCCCTGGATGAATTCGGCCAGGGTTTTTTGGGTGACGGCCTGGCCGCGGGTCAGGGCCTTGAGCCGCTCGTAGGGCTGAGGGACTCCGTAGCGGCGCATGACCGTCTGCACCGCCTCGCCCAGGACCTCCCAGGCCTGGTCCAGATCCCGGTCTATGCGTTCCCGATCGGCTTCCAGCTTACTGATGCCCTTGAGGCAGGACTGAAAGGCGATGACGGCATAGGCGATGGCGGAGCCGGTGTTGCGGATGCTGGTGGAGTCGGTGAGGTCGCGCTGCCAGCGCGACACCGGCAGCGTCGAAGCGAGGTGCAGGAGCAGGGCATTGGCCAGTCCCAGATTGCCCTCGGCGTTTTCAAAGTCGATGGGGTTGACCTTGTGCGGCATGGTGGAGGATCCCACCTCGCCCTCCACGGGCTTCTGACGGAAATAGCCCAGCGATATGTAGCCCCACGCATCGCGGCAGAAATCGGTGAGCACGGTGTTGAACCGGGCCAGGGCCTGGAAGTATTCCGCCATGTAATCGTGGGATTCGATCTGGGTGGTGTGGGGATTCCAGGCCAGCCCCAGGGACTCCACGAAGTTGCGGGAGACGGCCATCCAGTCCAGGTCCGGACAGGCGGCCAGGTGGGCGTTGAAATTTCCCACCGCGCCGTTGAACTTGCCCAGGATCTCCACCGCCTCCAGCTGCTGCCGTTGCCGGTAGAGGCGATGGTCGAAGACGGCGATCTCCGTGCCCAGGGTGGTTGGCGAGGCCGCTTGGCCATGGGTGCGTGAGAGCATGGGCTGGGCGGCGAGCTCATCGGCGAGCCGGGCCAGGGACAGGAGGATCAGCTTGCACTGGGGCAGGAGGTGCTGGTCGCGGGCCTCCTTGAGCATCAGGGCGTGGCTGAGGTTGTTGATATCCTCCGAAGTACAGGCGAAGTGCAGGAACTCCGCCACCGCCGCCAACTCGCCCTGGCCGGCCGCCTTTTCCTTGAGGAAGTATTCCACCGCCTTGACGTCGTGATTGGTAGTCTTCTCTATGGCCTTAATGCGCTCGGCATCCTCCGGGCCGAAACCAGCGACGATGTCGTTCAGAACCTTGACGGCGCCTTTGCTCAGGGCCGGGACCTCGGGAAAGCCCGGCTCCGCGGCCAAGTGCTGCAGCCAGCGCACTATTCACTGAAGATCGCCCGCAACTCTTCGGTCTTGCTGCCGTAGCGCCCGTCTATGGGCGAGATGGCGGTCAGTTCGTTTAATTCCACGCTTTCGTCTCTGGTGTCGGCCGGTGGCGGCGCGCTTGGCGAGAGCACATGATAAAAGGAATGGGGCGCATTACAAGAAGCCGGTGGTCGGACAAAGCCGCGGGCTTGTGGTACCTTGCTTGACCTTCCGGAGAGGTGCAATACGATTCCATGCAGACACTCACCATAACCCGGCCGGACGACTTCCACCTGCACCTGCGCGACGGCGCGGCGCTGGCCAGCGTGGCGGGCGACAGCGCGCGCCGCTTCGCCCGCGCCATCGTCATGCCCAATCTGACGCCGCCGGTAACCACCGTGGCCCGGGCGCTGGATTACCGCCAGCGTATTCTCGATGCCCTGCCCAAGGGGGCCGCGTTTCAGCCGCTGATGACCCTGTATCTCACCGAGCAGACCAGCCGGGAGGAGATCCGGGAGGCCGCTGCCTGCGAACACGTATATGCGATCAAATATTACCCGGCCGGCGCCACTACCCACTCCGAGGCGGGGGTGACCGATCCGGAGAAGGTCTATCCCGTTCTGGAACAGATGGCGGAGTCGGGCCTGCCGCTGCTGCTGCATGGCGAGGCGACCGATCCCCGGGTAGACATCTTCGATCGCGAAAGCGTGTTCATCGACGTGGTCCTGGTACCGCTGCTGCAGCATTTCCCGGGATTGAAGATGGTGCTGGAGCACATCACCACTATCCAGGCGGTACAATGCGTCCTCAACGGCCCGGACACCCTGGCCGCCACCATCACTCCCCAGCACCTGCTGTACAACCGCAACGCCCTGTTCCGTGGAGGCCTGCGCCCGCACCATTACTGCCTGCCGGTGCTCAAGCGCGAGCCGCACCGCCAAGCGCTGCTGGACGTCGCCGTCAGCGGCCACCCGCGCTTCTTTCTCGGCACCGACAGCGCACCCCACGCCCGTTCCGCCAAGGAAACCGACGGCGGCTGTGCCGGCGTCTATTCGGCCCATGCCGCCGTGGAGCTGTACGCCCAGGCCTTCGAGGCGGCGGGGGCCCTGGAGCGGCTGGAGGCCTTCACCGCCTTCCACGGGGCGGATTTCTACGGCCTGCCCAGAAACGCCGGCACCCTGACCCTGAACCGGGAGGACTGGACCGTGCCCGCCACACTGCCCTTCGGCAAGGAAGAGGTGGTGCCGCTGAACGCGGGCGAGGCCTGTCCCTGGAAGCTGGCGGACGCATGAGCACGAGGGATAGCCGTATCGCCGAGCGCTTCCGTGGTTTTATGCCGGTGGTGGTAGACGTGGAAACGGGAGGCTTCAATCCCGCCACCGATGCCCTGCTGGAGATCGCCGCGGTGCTGCTCAACGTGGATGCCGAGGGGCGCTGGTTTCTTGAGGAGACCACCTCCCGGCACGTGCAGCCGTTCGAGGGGGCCAACCTGGACAAGGCCGCCCTGGAGTTCACCGGCATCGATCCCGACCATCCTTTTCGCAAACAGATTGCCGTGTCCGAGCGCACAGCCCTGGATGACATCTTCAAGCCGGTGCGCCGGCACATGAAACAGCACGGCTGCAAGCGCGCCATCCTGGTGGGCCACAACCCCGCCTTCGACATCGGCTTTCTCAACGCCGTGGTGGAGAGGACGGGCATCAAGCGCAATCCCTTCCACCCCTTCAGCACCTTCGACACCGCCACCCTGGGCGGGCTTGCCTACGGCCAGACCGTGCTGTCCCGCGCCGTGCAGGCGGCGGGACTGGATTGGGACGGCAGCGAGGCCCATTCCGCCCGCTATGACGCCGAGCGCACGGCCGAATTGTTTTGCGCGGTGGTGTTCA
>JARRRO010000331.1:0-2356 GCA_037380645.1 Gammaproteobacteria bacterium
TATAGCAAAAGATGCTTAGAAGGTTATTCTATTATTTATTCAATGCTCAATGGGCGTAGTTGGGTCACTACGTAGATGAAGTCCAGGCCCGGCGTCGTTCCCCAGTGTCCCAGCAGCCGCGGCTTGATGTGTTCCAGCCGCAGGGATTCCTTAAGGAGCGGATTGTCCAGCAGGTAGATCTGTCCCACGGAGAGATAGTTTGCCGCCCGCCAGTAGGCCTGCATCCTGTCCAGTTCCTCCGTGGAAAGGGACGGCGCCTCTTGAGTCGACAGGGTTGGTGTTTCCAGCATGAACGTCTGCGCCCGGGGTCACGTGACCACGTCGGCCGTGTCCCGGCCGCAGCGTTCACGGATTTCCAGAAGCGCCAGCGCCGCCTCCCTGAGCGGCGCCAGGACCCTGTTCACGGGCTCGCGGCCCTTGTCGTTGCGGTAGCATTCCAGGTACAGCCGCAGGGTCGCCCCGGCGGTGCCGGTCCCGGAGAGGCGGCAGACGATGCGGGATCCGTCCTCCAGCAGGATGCGCAGGCCGCCGTGTTCGGTGACGTGGGTGGTGACCGGGTCCCGGTACTCAAAATCATCCGCCAGCTTCACCCTGCTGCCCGCCAGTTCCTTTCCGGCCAGTCCCGGGAGCCTTGAGGCGAGGTCGCGGATCAGGGCATCGGCGGCCTCCGCGTCCAGACCCTCGAAGTCGTGGCGCTGGAAATAGCTGCGCCCGAAGCGGCGCCAGTGATCGTGGGCGATCTCGGAGACGGATTTGCGGGTGCTGGCGAGAATGGAGAGCCAGCAAAGCACCGCCCACAGGCCGTCCTTTTCGCGGATGTGGCTGGCGCCGGTCCCGAAGCTTTCCTCGCCGCAGATCTTGCACAGTCCCGCGTCCAGGAGGTTGCCGAAATACTTCCAGCCGGTGGGCGTTTCAAAGCAGGGCACGCCGATGGCGGCGGCGGCGCGATCCAGCGCCGTGCTCGTGGGCATGGATCGGGCGACGCCGGTGACGCCGTCCCGGAAAGCCGGGATGCAGTCCCGGGCGTGTTCGACGATGATGGCCACCGAATCGCCGGGGGAAACGAACAGCCCCCGCCCCAGGATCATATTGCGATCGCCGTCACCGTCGCAGGCGGCGCCGAGATCGGGGCCGTCGCTGGTATTCATCCGGTCCACCAGTTCCCGCGCGTGCACCAGATTGGGATCGGGGTGCAGGCCGCCGAAATCCTCCAGCGGCTCGCCCCGGATCACCGAGCCGGCCGGGGCGTCGAGCCGGTGTTCGAGGATGTGCCGGGCATAGGGACCGGTGACGCCGTGCATGGCGTCGAAGCGGATATGCCCCCCCTCGTGGAAGAAGGCGCGCAGGGCGCGGAAGTCGAACAACTCCTCCAACAGGGCGGTGTAGTCAGCCAGCGGGTCGAAGACGCTGATCTGGGTGCCGCAAAGAAAATATTCCTGCTCCCGATCCAGGTCGAGGTCGTGGTAGTCCAGGGTCTGGTAGTGGCTGAGGTTTGAGGCGCGGCGGTAGATTTGCTCGGTGATGCGCTCGGAGGCGGGGCCGCCGTTGCGGCTATTGAATTTGACGCCGAAATCGGCGTCGGGCCCGCCGGGGTTGTGGCTGGCCGAGAGGATCAGGCCGCCGGCGGCGCCACGGGCGCGGATCACCGCGGACATGGCCGGCGTGGAGAGCAGGCCGTCCCGGGCCACCAGGACGCAGCCGAAGCCGTTCGCCGCCGCCATGCGCAGGATGCACTGGATGGCGGTATGGTTGTAGTAACGGCCGTCCCCGCCCACCACCAGTGTTTCCCGGGCGAGATCCCCGCCCGCTTCAGTGCGGGCGACGTCAAACACCGCCTGTACGAAATTCTCCAGGTAATGGGGCTGCATGAAGACCCGGGTCTTCTTGCGCAGGCCGGAGGTGCCGGGGCGCTGGTCCGGGAAGGCCACGGTGGCCACTTCCTGGATCTTGGGGATCTGCTCCCCGGCGGTATGGCTTTTCACGCCGAGTTTCATCAGGCGCTTACCTCGGCGCATTTTTCCTCCAGGGCATGCAGCAGCTGATCGTAGGAATCGATGAATTTCTGCACTCCCTCCTTCTCCAGCCGGGCGGCGACGGCGCTCATGTCTATGCCGTGCTCCTCAAGCGCTGCCGGCTGCATCCGGGCCCGGTCCGGGTCCTTTTCCAGGCGATGCGCCGGGAAGCCGTGATCCCGGTAGGCGTCCAGGGTCTGCAGGGGCAGGGTATTGACGGTGTCCTTTCCGATCAGGGGCTCCACGTATTTGGTATCCGGGTAGTCGGGGTTCTTGGTGCTGGTGCTGGCCCAGAGCAGGCGCTGCGGCCGGGCGCCTTGTCCCGCCAGCCGGCGGAAGCTTTC
>JARRRO010000331.1:2409-4710 GCA_037380645.1 Gammaproteobacteria bacterium
CGGAAGCTTTCCGTGGAGAACAGTTCCCGGTACCGGGCGTAGGCGAGCCGGGCGCAGGCGATGGCCGTCTCCCCCCTGAGCAAGCCGAGGCGCGGATCCTCCCCGCCCGCGGCCGCCTTATCCTCAAGAAGGGAGTCCACCAGGGTATCGATGCGGCTGAGGAAGAAGCTGGCTACGGATACGGGACCGTCCTGGAGGGAATGGCCCGCCTTCAGGCGGTCATCCAGTCCGGCGAGATAGGCCCGGGCCACCGCCTCGTAGCGCGCCAGGCCGAACAGCAGGGTGACATTAACGTTGATGCCCTCGCCGATGAGCCGGCGAACGGCGGCCAGCCCCGGCTCGGTGGCCGGCACCTTGATGAGGACATTGGGCCGGTCCAGGGCGGCCCACAATTCCCGGGCCTCCGCGACGGTCTTCTCGATATCGTAGGCAAGATGGGGGGAGACCTCCAGGCTCACGAAGCCGTCCCCCCCGGCCGTGAATTCATACACCGGGTGCAGAATGTCGGCGGCAGTGGTGACGTCCCGCAGGGTCAGGCGGCGGTACATGTCGAGGGCGCTTTTCCCTTCCGCCGCCATGGATGCGATAGCGTCATTGTAAGCCGTGCCGCCGCTGACGGCCTTCTCGAAGATAGTGGGATTGGTGGTCACGCCGGAGATCCCGTCCTCATCGATGAGGCGGCGCAACCCGCCGGATTCGATCAGGTCACGGCTCAGGAAATCCAGCCAGATACTCTGGCCGAAGGATCTGATCTGTTTCAGACGGCTCATAGTTCATGCACTGCACTCACCGCAGGGCCGGCGGCGTCAGGCGCGTTTCCCTGTCGTCGACCGCCGGTTACGACGGCGCCGGTTTCCTCCCGGTTTTGATTTTCCGTTTGATTCTAGTTAAATAAGCTTTCTGTATATTGATCTGGATCAGTTTCCGCCGCCGCCGGGCAGGAGAGGCCTTGTCTCCGGCCTGATGACGGTTTTGATAAACTTGTTGATATCGAAAACTATAAAGCGGGGGGAGAGAAGACGGTGGAGCACCCGGATAACCGGCAGCAGCTCGTCCAGGCCAACCTGCCGGCGCTGAACGCCAGTCGCGCTGCGGACCGGCACCACGAACTTGCGAATCATCTTTATTTTTCCTGGTTCGGCGTCAATCCCGGCGCCCTGCGGGGGGTGCCCGTCCGCGAAGTGATCGGCGCCGACGCCTATGCCGTCCTCAAACCGCATTATGAAGAAGCCCTGGGGGGACGGACATCGACCTTCATGGGCGAGGTGCCCTATGCCGCCGGCGGCAGGCGATTTATTCACGGCACCGCCGTGCCGCTGATCGCCGGCGGCGGAGACGTCAACGGCGTGCTGGCCCTGGCGACGGACCTCACCGAGCACAAGCTCATAGAACAGGCGCTGGATGCGGCCACGCTGCGCGGCCAGACCGTGCTGGACACCGCCGTGGACGGGATCGTCACCATCGATGAAAACGGCGTCATGCAGTCCTGCAACACCAGTGTGCAGAGACAGTTCGGTTTCCGCACCGACGAGCTGATCGGGCGCAATGTCAGCATGCTCATGCCGTCTCCGGATGCCGAGAATCACGACGCCTACCTGCAGCGCTACCTGAAGACCGGCGAGAAGCACATCATCGGCATCGGCCGGGAGGTCACGGGCAGGCGCAAGGACGGTTCGGAATTCCCCATGGAACTGGCCGTGGGTGAGTTCGTGGAAGACGGCCGTCATTATTTCACCGGCTTCATCCGGGACGTCACCGACCGCAAGCTGGCGGAATGGGAGGCGCGCACGCACCTCAATGAACTCGCCCACGTCACCCGCCTGAGCACCATCCACAACCTGGCCTCGGGCCTGGCCCACGAGATCAACCAGCCCCTGACGGCCGTGGTCACCATGGCCCAGGCCCTGTTGCGGGCCCAGCGAGCGGGACGGCTGGAGCCGGCGGCGCTGGAAAGTGCCCTGGAGAAGATCGTGCGCCAGGGGGTGCGGGCCGGCAGCATCATCCAGCAGATGCGGGACTTCATCGGCAAGGGGGAGACGGAGGCGCCCTCGCCCCAGGTTATCGACGACATCATCAGCGGCGTTCTGCAGCTGCTGGAACACGAGATCGAGCAGAATGGCGTCAGGATAGACGCCCGCTTCAACACCGGCAGTACCTCCATCAGCGTCAACCGGATCCAGATCGAACAGGTGGTATTGAACCTGCTCCAGAACGCCATAGAGGCGATGGCCGGCGAAGAGGGGGAGCGCGTCCTCACCATCAGGACCCACGGGCCGCGGCGGGATCCCCCTTGCTTGGAGG
>JARRRO010000332.1:0-4602 GCA_037380645.1 Gammaproteobacteria bacterium
ATTGTACCAAGTCTGCATCATGTCGCAGACGACCTTGGTCTCCAGTCCCCTGGCAGCCGTCCGGCCGAGCTTCGAGAACAGGGCGTCCACCGGCACATCGAGCTTGTCCAGCGTCATGCCGACCAGCTCCGGGGTCTGTTCATGCCCGTTGGCATACAGCATCAATACGCGCGCCAGCGGGCCGACCTCCATGGCATGTCCCTTCCAGCGCGGCGACTTCAGCCAGGAGTAGGAGTGCTCCACATCCAGCAGCTGGTAGGGCGGCATTGGCCCCGTATACTGCAGATTGGTCTCGCCGTCATAGGGGTGTAGCGGGATATCCTTTCCACCCGTGTAGTCAGAGTAGGAACGTGCGACGTATTCTTGGATCTCGTCGTCCGCATTCATATCCACGGGATGCACCGTCGACAGGTCGCGGTCGAGGATGGCGCCGGCCGGAATGAGGAAGCTCGCCGGATCGTTCATGCCCTTTTCCGGGAAATCACCGTAGGTCAGGAAATTGCCCAGCCCTTCGCCGCGTGAGCCCCAGTCCTTGTAGAAGCCCGCGATTGCCAGCAGGTCGGGGATATACACCTGGTCGACGAAGGCATTCATCTTGGTGATGATCTCCTGGACCTGGGCGAGTTTTTTCGTGTTGATGGCCGAGTCCGAGTTCAGGTCTATCGGACAGGCCACCCCGCCGACCAGGAAGTTCGGGTGCGGATTCTTGCCGCCGACTATGGCATGCAGCTTGGCGACATCACGCTGCCACGCGAGGGCTTCCAGGTAATGCGCCACCGCCATGAGGTTGGCCTCCGGCGGCAGCTTGTAGGCGGGATGTCCCCAGTAGCCCTTTGCGAATATGCCCAGCTGGCCGGCCTCGACGAAGTCCTTCAGCTTCTTCTGCGTATCGGCGAAATAGCCGGGCGAGGATTTGGGGTAGCTGCTGATGGACTGCGCCAGCTCCGAGGTGCCCTTGGGATCGGCGTTCAGCGCGGATACCACGTCCACCCAGTCCAGGGCGTGCAGGTGATAGAAGTGCATGACATGATCATGCACGTACTGCGCGCCGCTCATCAGGTTGCGGATCAGCTGTGCATTCGGCGGTATCGTGTAATCGAGCGCATTTTCGACGGCGCGGATGGACGTGAGCCCGTGCACCAGGGTGCAGACGCCGCAGATGCGCTGTGCAAAGGCCCAGGCGTCGCGCGGATCGCGCCCGCGCAGGATGATCTCGATGCCGCGCACCATGGTGCCGGCCGAGTAGGCCTTCGCAATGCGGTCGCCGTCCATTTGCGCCTCGATCCGCAGGTGTCCCTCGATACGGGTGATCGGGTCTACAACAACACGTTCGCTCATATTCGTGGGGGCTTTATGAATTCACAAAATCGACCAGGATCCGGTACTGCTCCTCGCTGTCCCGTCCGAGGGAATCGTCGCAGGTTACGATCGCCGCGCAGGTCTTCGCCATCCGGCTGGCCATCGCCGCCTGCCATGCCGGGCCGCCGGGCATCTGGCCGGCAGGCGTGAGTGCGGCGACCGCGGCGCGCGCCACGAAATAACCGGCCTGCGCCGACCAGTCGCCTGCCGCACCGCAGCGGGCATGGCAATCCGTCGTGGTGGTCCTGGCTGTCCTCAGTGCCTCGGCAAGCTTATCCTCCGGCACATCCTCCCTGGCCGCGACATCCGTGACGGGGGCGATGCGCTCGTCGTCGCAGAGCGGCAGCACGTGTTTCACGAACAGCGCGGCGACCGCCCGCTGCCGGTCTGCATCGAGACCGGCCAGCGCATGCCTGAACTCCGCCTCATTGCTGATCTGTGTCATGGTTATCGCTCTCCGCCCTCGCCTTCCTCGACGAGGTGCTCGGCGATGGTCTCCGTAAGGCCGGTCACGGGGATGTCCATGTGGTATTCCTCCAGCCCTTCCTCCAGGTAGATGCGGCAGTTGGAGCAGGCGGTGACCAGGCCTTCGGCACGCACGGCGTCCAGCTGCGACTTCTTGCGGTTGAACACCCGGAGCCGCAGTTCATCCGCCCGCTCGTTGGCGCTGACACCGCCGCCGGCGCCGCAGCACCAGTTCATCTTGCCGGCCTCGGGCATCTCGACAAAGTCTTCCGCCACGATATTGAGCAGGTTCCGCGGCTGTTCCAGCACACCACCACGACGCGCTATCTGACAGGGATCGTGGTAGGTCAGGCGCTGCTTCTCCTTGCCGGTGGTTTTCAGCCGTCCTTCCTCGCGCAACTGGTCCAGCACTTCCATGATATGCATGACTTGGAAACTGAAAGGTTTTCCAATCAGGTTAGGGCCCTCCCAGCGGATCGCCATATAGGCATGACCGCATTCCGGGCTGATGACGGCCGATATCGTCCAGGACACATTGGCCTGCTTGAAGATCCGTGCAATGGCCCCGATGTATTCCGGGAAATTCATGATCTCCATGGAAGACAGCAGGCACATGTAGTCCGCGCCTTCCAGGTCCACCGGGATGGTCAGACCGGCTTCCTGTTCCAGGTGGCGAATCTGCGCCTCCAGCGCGGGCAGCTTGACGCCCATCGGACTGCCGATGGTCACGGCGCGCCGGCTCGCCCCGATCAGGCCTTCGGGGGCGTGCCCGGCCGCCGCCATGCCTTCGCGCGTGCGGCGGATCATGTAGGCGATATCGTTGCCGACGGGGCAAACCATGGAGCAGCGCCCGCACATGGTACAGCTGTCATAGACCAGGGTTTCCCACTCGCCCAGCTCCTCGTCGGTCACCGGCTTGCTGAGACCGAACGCCCGCGCATAGCGGCCCCAGAAGGTGTATTCCTGCTTCCAGACGCGGCGCAAGGGCTCGAGCTTGTGAATCGGGGTGTATTTCGGATCCCCGGTTTCGGTGTAGAACAGGCAGGCGTGGGCGCATAGGCCGCAGTGCACACAACTGCTGAAAAACGAGGCCACCGGCCCGTCAATGGCCTCCTTGAAGGCGTGGATGCCCCGCTCCAGGCTCGCGCTCATGATTTCACCCCCCGGTAGCCGGCAATGGCGCCGTTGTAATAGCGTGACATGAACAGCGTGAACGCGTGCATCAGCTTGGTAAACGGAAACACGATCAGGAACAGTTCAACGCTGATGATATGAATGGCGATCAGTATCGGCGGTGTCACGCCGATGCGGTGAAAGGCGATGTAACCGGTCACGACCGGCAGGATTGTCAGCAGCCATACCAGATAATCCTGAAAGCGGGACAGAAACCGCATGACCCTGTTGGTCAGCCTGTGAATCAACACCGCCACCAGGGTGATGATGGTCACTACGGCCGTGGCATCGATCACCGGTGTCGGCAGCGCGGGCCAGCTGATACCCAGGGCCGAGTTAAACAGGAGGATGTGCGGCGCATAGAACAGCAGGGTGACAAAGAACCCGATGTGGAATATATACCCGGTAATCTCGGTGAACGCCGCGCGCTGCAGCGTGGCGCGGTCCGGGAAGGAACGCATGAGAATGGTCCGCATGCCGCCCGCCACGGCCGATCCGCGTGCCTCGGCGAGATCGGCCTTCCTGCCCAGCACCAGCACCTCGAGCAGGCGCACCGCCACGCCGACCACGAAGATGGCGATGGCGACCTGCAGGGCCGGTCCGCGCAGCCAGACCAGCAATTGGGTTTCCGTCATCATCAGTCCCCCTTCTCCAGGTCATCGATGGTGACCTGTTCGTGTTCCTTTTCCGCCTTGTTGCGCTTGGCGCGGTTGATGGCGCCCAGTGCCAGGCCGGCGGCGGCGCCCCCACCGATGGCATACACGGCGGTACGCCCGATATCCTCGGTCGGCGTCGAAATGGCCTTGTAAAACCCGCCGCCGTCCCAGAAATCCGGCTCGGAGCAACCCAGACACGGGTGCCCGGACTCGATCGGAAAGCTGGTGCCCTCGTTCCACTTGGTCGTGGCGCACGCATTGTAGGTGGTCGGACCCTTGCAGCCGAGCTTGTACAGACACCAGCCGCTCTTCGCGCCCTCGTCGTCGAAGCTTTCCGCGAACAGGCCCCTGTCGTAGAACGGGCGGCGGTAGCAGCGGTCGTGGATACTCTTGCCGTAGAAGGCGACCGGCCGGCCATGTGAATCCAGGTCGGGAATGGCGCCGAAGGTCAGGAAGTGCGCCAGCACGCCGGTTATCACCACCGGGATGGGCGGGCAGCCGGACACGTTGATAATCGGCTTGTCCTTGATGAGATCGGAAACCGAGACCGCCCCCGTGGGATTCGGGTTGGCATGCGGGATGCCGCCGAAGGCCGCGCAGGTCCCCACCGCAACGATCGCGGCCGCGCCCCGGGCCGTATCCAGCAGCATGTCACGGTTGCTGACCCCGGCAATCGTCGAGAAACCGGCATTGCGCGTCGGGATTGATCCGTCCACGACCAGGATATAGTTGCCGTAGCTCTGCTCCATGGCGGCTTCGCGCGCCGCTTCGGCCGCCGTACCGGATGCGGCCATCAGGGTATGATGATAATCGAGCGAAATGGCGTCGAAGATCAGCCCTTCCACCGTCGGCGAGTAGGAGCGGGTCAGCGATTCGGTACAGCCCGTACATTCCTGGAACGACAGCCAGATAACGGATGGACGCCTTGCCTTTTCCAGCGCCTGTGCAA
>JARRRO010000333.1:0-2932 GCA_037380645.1 Gammaproteobacteria bacterium
GCTGGCCGCCTTCGGTATCGGTAACATGGTCCAGTCCAATACATTGGCGGACGAGCTCAACAACAGCCTGTCCGTGCCCCTGTGGATCAGCGGCCTGGCCAGCGCGGTGCTGGTGGGGGCGGTAATCATCGGCGGCATCAGCCGCATCGCCGAAGTGGCGGAAACGCTGGTGCCTTTTATGGCCGTGGCCTACGTCGCCGGCGCCCTGCTCATCATCCTGCTGCACGCGGACCAGGTCCCCCACGCCCTGGCCCTGATCATCCACGGGGCCTTCACGGACACCGCCGCCAGCGGCGGCTTCGCCGGGGCCACGGTGTTCATGGCCCTGCGCTGGGGCTTCGCCCGCGGCATCTTCTCCAACGAGGCCGGTCTGGGCAGCGCCCCCATCGCCCACGCCGCGGCCCGGACCCCGGACCCCGTCCGCCAGGGCATGGTCGCCATGCTGGGGACGTTTATAGACACCGTGGTGATCTGCTCCATGACGGCGCTGGTCATCATCACCACCGGCGTCTGGGACAGCGGCGTGCAGGGCGCGCCCATGTCGTCGCTGGCCTTCGACACCGGCCTGCCCGGCCCGGGCGGCTACATCGTCACCTTCGGTCTCATTGTGTTCGCCTTCACCACCATGCTGGTACGGGGAGCGCTGCGGGGACTATCTGTTCGGGCCGCGCATCATCATGCCGTATCGCATTGCCTGGGTGATCGCCATCGCCGCTGGTGCCAGTTATAAATTAAATTTCGTGTGGACGCTGGCGGACGCCCTGAACGGCCTCATGGCCCTGCCCAATCTGATCGCCCTGCTGCTGCTGAGTCCGGTGATCTTCAAGGTGACCCGGCGGTACCTGGCGACGACCAGGGCGCAAGGACCGGCCTGACCGCCGCCGCGACTGACTAGCCGCTAGCCACGAATTAGAGCTTGCTCTTCACCAATGCGTAGACTTCCTCGGTCAACTTGTCCATACCCTCCATGGTTTCTTCCAGCTGTCCGCGTCGCTCCTCCACGAAGTCCTCGTCCCGGATGCCGCCTATATTGATGTAGACATTCAGCGCCGCGCTGCGCAGGGCGGCGTAGGCGGCCATGACGGCAACGCCGGCGTCGCTGATAACATTGGTGTTGCCCATTTCGGCCACCGGTTCGGACAGGCGGATCACCTCCGCGCACTGCCTGGCGCATTCCAGCGGTACATCCGTCGCCTCCTTGAGGGCGGTCTGTATGGCCGAGGAGCGTCGGGCCTTGGCCTCCTCATCGTCCCTGGGCATGCCGTAGGCGGCCATGACCTTGTCGAACACCTCAACATCGGCCTCGATCGCGTCGGTCAATTTCCCCCGCAACTCCTCCGTGCGTTTAAGGAGCTTCTGCATATCCTCCTCCACGCTCTCGTAATTCTTCTTGCCCACGGTCAGGTTGGCCACCATGCTGAGCAGGGCGGCACCCATGGCGCCCATCACGGCCGCGGCGCTGCCTCCGCCCGGGGTGGAGGCCTTGCCGGCCAGTTCGTCGAGAAATGATTGCACGGACTTGTCTTTAATCATGACGCACCTATTGAGCTGTTTTCGGTATGATTCTCCCTGGCGACAAGCATTGGCATGTCTTGTCAAGGCCTTGATTATGCCATGTTTTGTTGTCGCCTGGGGATGCTTCGGTTACTTTATGCGACTGTTGATCCGATCGGTGTTCGCTGGCGGGGATTGAGAACCCGGGCCGTTCCGGTCAAACCGCATGGTACGCCACCTGAACAAAAACAGAAATCACTGGAGGGAGTAATGAAAAAACTGCTGTTCCAACTGGATACCGACGAGCATGCCTCCGTTTTCGACACCGTGGTGGGCTTCGACGGCGGTGCCGATCACGTTATCGGCCACGGCAACTGCAACCCCGACAACGTCACCGCCCTAGTGGAAGGCGCCATCTTCACCCGTTCTCCCAAGGAAAAAAAGAATACCGCCCTGTTCATCGGCGGCAGCGACATGGTCGCCGGCGAGGCCCTGCTGGACGCCGTGCGCAAGGTGTTTTTCGCCGACTTCCGCGTCTCTATCATGCTGGACAGCAACGGCAGCAACACCACGGCTGCGGCGGCGGTAGCCCGCATCGTCGAAAGCTGCGGCGATCTGAACGGAAAGAAAGCGGTGATCCTGGCGGGGACGGGGCCGGTGGGACGGCGGGCCGCGGTGATGATGGCCCGGGAAGGCGCGGAGGTCACCATTACCTCCCGTCGGGCTGAGCGGGCCGCCGAAGCGACCCGGCAGATCAAGGACCGGTTCGGCGATGATATCGGAGCGGCGGGCGCCGCGACCGACGCGGATCGCGCCGAGGTCACCGCCGAGGCGAACATTGTATTCGCCACCGGGGCGGCGGGGACCCAGTTGCTGGCCGAAAAGGACTGGCAGGACAACGCCGGCCTCGAAGTCGTCGTCGATGCGAACGCCACCCCGCCCCTGGGCATAGAGGGGCTGGATATGATGGACAAGGGCGTGGAGCGGCACGGCAAGGCTGCCTGGGGGGCAATCGGCTTTGGTACACTGAAGCTGGCACTGCATCGCGCCTGTATCGCCCGCCTGTTCGAGAGCAACGACCAGGTGCTGGACGTGGATGAGATCTTTGCATTGGCCAAGTCCATGATTTAGATACCGAGAGACACAGGTTTACGTGACAGCTAACTACGACGGCCCTATGTCATACCGATATGTACCCATCCTGCTGATGCTGCTCGCCATGGTCCCGGTGGCGGCGGCAAAGCCCTCCTTCGAGACGGGGAAACAGGCCTACCTCCACGGCGATTACCAGCGCGCCTACGCGGTTTTCGCTCCCCTCGCCGCCGCCGGTGATGCAGATGCCCAGAAGATGCTGGGCATCATGTATGACTATGGACAGGGGGTGAAGAAAGACCCGAAGAAATCCCTGGACTGGTACATCAAGGCCGCCGGCCAGGGC
>JARRRO010000334.1:0-3642 GCA_037380645.1 Gammaproteobacteria bacterium
GCTGGAGGACACGCACCTGTATGCCGACATGAAGATCAGCCCCCACAGCGGCAGGGAGGGGGAGGATTACTCCTCGGTGCTGGCGGACCTGAAGCCGAAACAGCCTGAACCGGAGACCGAGACCGACCTGGCGGCATCCCTCAGCCTCGCCCGGGAAGGGGGGCAAGAAGAGGCGGCGCCCCCCGAAGACATCCTTATCCTGCACGTCATGGCGGACCCGCAGACCCCCTTTCGCGGACCGCCCATCCTGACCGCCCTGAGGGAAGCCGGCCTGGTGTTCGGGGAGATGGGGATCTTCCACCATTATGGCCCCCCGGGCCTGCGCCGTGGCCAGCCGCTGTTCCACCTGGTGAACATGGTGGAACCCGGCAACTTCGATCTGGACCAAATGCACACCTTCACCACACCCGGACTGTCTCTGTTCCTGCAGCTGCCGTCCCCGATGAACGCCGAGGTGGTCCTGGACCTGATGCTGGAAACAGCCCGGCGCCTGGCCGTGCGTCTGGGGGGCGAAGTCGCGACCCACGACCGCCAGCCCCTCACCGAGGAGTACGTGAGCGGCCTGCGCGAGCAGATCAACCGGCGGGAGCAGGCGTGACGGCGGCAGAGAGCAAAAAGGCCTCGACCCGCGTGCGGAAACTGCGGGACGCCATCAACGAGCACAATTACCGTTACTACGTCCTCGACGCCCCGGTCATCTCCGACGCCGAATTCGACCGCCTGTTCCGGGAACTGCAGGAACTGGAACAGGCGCATCCGGAACGGGTCACTCCTGATTCCCCCACTCAGCGGATAGGGGCCAAACCGGCCGAGGGCTTCGCCGAGGTTCGCCACGACATCCCCATGCTGTCCCTGGACAACGCCTTCAATGAAGACGAGATGCGGGCCTTCGACCGGCGGGTCAGGGAAAGACTGAAACAGGACCGCATCGACTACACCGCGGAGACCAAGCTGGACGGCCTGGCCATCAGCATCCTCTATGAAAACGGCCGCCTGGTACAGGCCGCGACCCGCGGCGACGGCACCACCGGCGAGGACGTCACCCATAACGTCAGGACCATCAAATCCATTCCCCTGAAGCTGCACGGCAAAGGCTATCCCGGGATGCTGGAAGTGCGCGGCGAGGTGTTCATGAACATGGACGGCTTCCTGGCCATGAATGAGAAACAGCAGCGCGAGGGCGGCAAGATCTTCGCCAACCCCCGCAACGCCGCCGCCGGCAGCCTGCGCCAGCTGGACCCGGCGGTGACCAAGGACCGGCCGCTGCGCTTCTTCGCCTACGGCGTGGGCAGGATAGACAGCCGGGCCCCCATCAAGGCCCAGTGGGACATCCTCAAGCACCTGCGCCAGTGGGGGATACCGGTGTCTCAGGACAGCCGTACCGTCACCGGCATCGAGGCTTGCCTGAAATACTACGCCGACCTGTCCGCCCGGCGCGCCGATCTGCCCTACCAGATCGACGGCATCGTCTACAAGGTCAACCGTATGGACTGGCAGGAACAGCTGGGCACCGTATCCCGGGCGCCGCGCTGGGCCATCGCCTACAAGTTCCCGCCGGAGGAGGAGGTGACCCGGGTCCTGGACATCGAGGTCCAGGTGGGGCGCACCGGCGCCTTGACGCCGGTGGCCCGGCTGGAGGCGGTGTCCGTGGGCGGGGTGACCGTGACCAGCGCCACCCTGCATAACGAAGATGAGGTGCACCGCAAGGACGTCCGCGTCGGGGACACCGTCATCGTCCGCCGCGCCGGGGACGTCATTCCCGAGGTGGTGCGCGTCCTCACGGAGAAACGACCCGGGCGCACCCGGCGCTTCACCATGCCCAAGACCTGTCCGGTCTGCGGTTCCGCCGCGATCCGGGAGGAGGAAGAGGCAGTAGTACGCTGCACCGGCGGCATCTACTGCCCCGCCCAGTGCATCCGATCCATACTGCATTTCGCCTCGCGCCGGGCCATGGACATCGAGGGCCTGGGGGAGAAGCTGGTGGAACAGCTATATCAGAACGAGTACGTGCGCAACCTGGCCGATCTGTATGATCTTACCCGGGAGCAGCTGGCGGGACTGGAGCGCATGGGGGAGAAGTCGGCGGACAACCTCCTGGCCGCCCTGGAGAAAAGCAAGGCCACCGGACTGGACCGTTTCCTCTACGGTCTGGGGATACGGGAAGTGGGGGAGGCCACCGCCCTGGCCCTGGCCGTCCACTTCGGCAGCCTGGACCGGATCCGACAGGCCACCCTGGAGGAGCTGGAGGCCGTGCCCGACGTGGGGCCGATAGTGGCCGGCCACGTGCATGACTTTTCAAGACCTTCGTCCTCACCGGCGCCCTGGCGGCCATGGCCCGGGACGAGGCCAAGCAGCATCTCATTGCCCTGGGGGCAAAGGTCAGCGGCAGCGTCTCTAAAAACACCGACTACGTGGTGGCGGGAGAATCACCGGGCAGCAAACTGGTCCGGGCGCAGGAGCTGGGGGTGGAGGTCATGGACGAAGCCGCTTTTATGAAACTCCTCAAAAAGCGGTAAGTCGTGAAACGTAACAGGTCGGCAGCCGGAAATCTCTCCATTCACAACTTACGATTCACGATTTACTGTCTTAGGACGCCCGCCAGTGGGCAGTGGCGGACAGCGCACCGCCCGCGGCATCCCGCTGCAGGACGGTATCGTAGGCCGGTCTGGAGAGGTCAGCCACCGGGTAATCCAGGCTGTAATGCAGGCCGCGGCTCTCCTTGCGCAGCAGCGCCGATTCGATGATCAGGGCGGCCACCACGGCGAGGTTGCGCAGTTCGATGAGATCGTTGGTGAGGCGGAAATTGCCGTAGTAATCCTGGATCTCGGCCTGCAGCAACTGGATGCGGCGCTGGGCCCGCTGCAGGCGCTTGTTGGTGCGGACGATACCCACGTAATCCCACATGAAGCGCCGGACCTCGTCCCAGTTGTGGGACACCACCACCTCCTCGTCGGAGTCGGTGACCTGACTCTCGTCCCAGTCCGGCAGGACGGGGGGCATGGCGAGGGTGTCCAGCTGCCGCTTGATATCCTTGTAGGCGGCGTGGGCGAAGACCACGCATTCCAGCAGGGAATTGCTGGCCATGCGGTTGGCCCCGTGCAGGCCGGAGCAGGACACCTCGCCGATGGCGTACAGGCCGGGCAGATCCGTCCTGCCGTGCTCGTCGATGACCACGCCGCCGCAGGTATAATGGGCCGCCGGCACCACCGGGATGGGCTCTTTGGTGATATCGAAACCCAGCTGCAGGCAGCGGGCATAGATGGTGGGGAAGTGCTCGATGATAAAATCCTTGTCGCGGTGACTGATGTCCAGGTACATGCAGTCCGTGCCCAGCCGTTTCATTTCGTGGTCTATGGCCCGGGCCACGATGTCCCGCGGGGCCAGCTCCTCCCGTTCGTCGTAGCGCGCCATAAACCGCGTCCCGTCGGGCCTGAGCAGCCGCGCCCCCTCACCGCGCAGGGCCTCCGAGATGAGGAAGGATTTGGCCTCGGGGTGGTACAGGCAGGTGGGATGGAACTGGATGAATTCCATGTGAGCGATGCGGCAGCCGGCGCGCCAGGCCATGGCGATACCGTCGCCGGTGGCGATGTCCGGGTTGCTGGTGTACAGATAGCCCTTGCCTGCGCCGCCGCTGGCCAGGAC
>JARRRO010000335.1:0-2986 GCA_037380645.1 Gammaproteobacteria bacterium
AGCGTACGCCGGCGCGCCGCACAAGGAGCCCGGCAGATTGATCCCGGCGGGTCGGGACAAAAAAGACTATTTATGGACGGAATTTAGCTGGTAAACTGGATAGACAAGTATGGCGCATTTGGGGGAAACGATCATGCCAAATGAAACATTTTATGCACCGGGCGATTTGGGGCAGGCATGTTCCCTGTTGTCGGACCTGGGCGACAAGGCCGTCGTCATCGCCGGCGGCACGGACCTGATGCCGAGGTTCAACCGCTATCGGCGCAGGCGAACCGAAGTCCTGATCTATGTGGGGAAGCTCGGCTTGGATTTCATCGAGGAGAAGGACGGCCGGTTGGTCATTGGGGCGGCTGCCACATTGTCCGATATATTGGCATCTCCAATGGTGAAAGAAAAGGTTCCTTTGCTGGCCCGGGCATGCGGCGAGATAGCATCTCCGGCGGTGCGAAACGCCGCCACCCTTGGCGGCAATGTGATGACCAATGCCAGAAGCGCCGACGGCGTAGCCGCGCTGATGGCGCTGGGGGCCACCGTCGTGACCGCCTCGAACAGCGGGGAAAGCCGGATGCCGATCGACCGGTTCGTCTGGGCGCCCAGGAAGGAAAAGATTGCGAACGGCGGCATAGTCAAGCAGTTCGAAATCCCTTGCCTGACCGGCGCCGACAGGTGGGTGTGGGAAAAGCTGAAACAGAGACAGGGTGACGGCAGAAGTGTTGTATCGGTGTCCTTGCGGGCCGGGATGGAAGGGAACATTTGCAGGAGCATCCGGCTGGTTCTCGGGGCCATGGCCGCCCATCCGTTTGTGTCGAATGTCGAAGACCGCGGTTCGACTCCTGGAAGGAAATCCGCTTTCCCCGGACCTTATAGACCGGGTGGCGGAAGAGATCCTCGAGGAAACCGACGCCGCCACCGACACCCGGGCCACCGCCTGGTACAGGCAACGGGCCGCCCAGGCGTTGGTAAGGCGCGTTCTTGCCCAACTTTCATGATGGAGACGTGAAATGGCGTTACTTGAAATCAAAGTCAATGGAAGAGAATACCAAGTGGCGGTCGACGCGACGGCAAGTCTCTTGACCGTATTGAGGGAGCACCTGCACATTACCGGTCCCAAAGCGGGTTGTGAAACCGGGGATTGCGGGGCCTGCTCCGTCCTGGTGGACGGCAAGCTTCGACGCGCCTGCCTCACCAACGCCCTCAGCATTCAAGGGGCCGAGGTCGTAACGGTCGAGGGCGTTGGCGGCTCGGGACGGCTTCACCCCCTCCAGAAAGCCTTTTACGAGAACCATGCCACCCAGTGCGGGTTTTGCACGCCGGGGATGATCATGGCCTCCAAGGCCTTGCTGGATGAGAATCCGAACCCTACGGAAATGGAGATCAAGGAGGCCCTTTCAGGCAACCTGTGCCGCTGTGCGAGTTACCCCAACATAATCACTGCGGTTAAAAGTGCTGCCAAAAAAGCGGCCGATGGCGGAGGTGACCGATGACCCTCAAGAGTGTGGGAGAAAGCAAGCCCAGGTACAACGCCCTGTCCCACGTAACGGGCGAGGCCAAGTACGTGGACGATATCTTTATCCCGGGGACCCTCGCGGTTAAGGTGTTGCGCAGCCCGGTGCATAAAGGAATTATCCGAAAGCTCGATATTTCCAAGGCCGAAAAAATGGTCGGCGTCCATGGGGTGATTGTTGCCGCGGACGTGCCCTGCAACACCTCTGGCTACCTGACCCTGGATCAGGCCGTCCTGGCGGAAAAGGAGATCCGCTATATGGGTGAGCCCATCGCCGCCGTGGCGGCGGATACCGTGGAAATCGCCAACGAGGCTCTCCGCCTGATCGAATTCGACATTGAAAAGCAGACACCGGTCTTTGACCCCCTCGAAGCAATGAAGCCCGACGCGCCGAAAGTGCGGTCGGAGGGAAATGTCCTGATGGTGGGCGACCGGCCGTATCGCCTGGTTTATAACGGCGATATTGAAAAGGGCTTTGCCCAGGCGGACGAGATCGTGGAGAACGAATTCTTTTTCCCCTCCCAGGAACACGCGCCCATCGAACCGCAGGTGAGCCTGGCCGTACCCGAAAAGGACGGACGGCTGACCATCCACACCGTCACCCAGGGCATGCATTTTCTCCTGAAGCAGATCCAGCGCATTCTGGGGCAGGGAGATGATCTTAGCCATCGCTGGTCCGAGCGGATGCAATACAGCTCCCGTGGCGGGCATTTGGGCTGGAGCGACATCAAATACGTGGGAGGCAATGTGGGGGGCGCCTTCGGCGGCAAGACCGAGCTTCATGCCGACGCCATAGCCGCTCTGCTCGCCCTCAAGACCGGAAGACCCTGCAAATGGCGCTGGACGCGCGAAGAGGAGATGCTTTGCTCCGCCCGGCACAGCCCCTGGCGAATCACCATTAAGGACGGCGTGACCAAGGACGGCCGCATCGTGGCCCGCCAGGTCTTCACCTTGCACGACGCCGGCGCCTACACGGGGTTTAGCTCCTACGTGGTGGACAAGCACGCCTACTATGTGGCCGGGCCTTACTATCTGCCCAACGTTCAGGTGAAGTGCTCGGTGGTGTACACCAACAAGGCGCCCACCGGTGCGATCCGTGGCTTTGGGGTGACCCCGGGTACCTACGCCTGTGAGATCCAGATGAATATGATCGCCGAAAGGCTGGGCCTGGACCCGTGGGACCTCCGTTTCATCAACGCCATGCGAAATGGCGACCAACTGGCCACGCGGACCCGGCTCGAAAGCGTGTATCTGATAGAAACCATGCAGAAACTGGCCGAGGTGGCCAATCACCCATTGGATGAGAAATACGCCGCTTTAACGTCGGCTCCGAGGGAGGCATAACATGAAAAAGCGGGGAAAAGGAATTGCCATGGCCTTCTATCCCACCGGAATGGGTGGGGGAGGCGATTTCACGAATGCCATCGTCAAGATCAAGCCCGACGGCACCGCAGACCTCATTATCGGGACCGTAGAGCTGGG
>JARRRO010000336.1:0-2892 GCA_037380645.1 Gammaproteobacteria bacterium
TCATGTCATTTTCGTTCGGTCTCGCGATCTT
Organism: Gammaproteobacteria bacterium; assembly: GCA_037380645.1. Classification (GTDB taxonomy): domain Bacteria; phylum Pseudomonadota; class Gammaproteobacteria; order Eutrophobiales; family Eutrophobiaceae; genus JBBDSH01. The sequence goes on from JARRRO010000336.1 coordinate 32, forward strand.
CCTGCTGGTGCTGATGGCGTCCTACCGCTGGACCGACCGACCGCTCGGCGACGCCGTGATCCGGCGCCTGAAAAACCTGCTCGGTGTCTTCATCGCTGCGGTGCTGTATTTCGTCCTGGTCTACCACCTAACCAATCTCTACATCACCGGCCGCCACGGTGTGGAAAAATTTATCCTCGCTGGCCCCAGCATCAACACCGAATTGTTCTGGATCGGGCAGATCCTTATCGGCAGTCTGGTGCCACTGGCGATCCTGTACTCAAAGCTTGGCTCCTCCCGCAGCTGGGTGGGCATTGCCTCGGTGCTGGTGATCCTCGGGGGCTTGTGCCAGGTCTATGTAATCATCATCGGCGGGCAAGCCTATCCATTGCAGATGTTCCCGGGCATGGAGGTCGTCAGCAGCAGCTTTGCCGACGCCCAGCCGTTCCATCCCTACACGCCCAGCATCTACGAATTCCTGTTGGGCCTGGGCGGCGTCGCATTGTCCATGCTGATCGTGACCATCGGCGTGCGGGTGCTGCGGTTCCTGCCTGAGGATTTGACCGATGCAGCGGTCGACCCCCATCATGGATCCGGGGAGGCGGAAGCCGCCTGAACGTCACACTACGCCTCAGCCGGAAACCGCCGGACGGTGCGCAAGCGCCGTCCGGCGCTGCCTTTTTGGGAGGTACGGCAATGATTGACCATTCCCTTTCCTGCATGGTCCAGGACCGGCATAACGGTACACAGGCCCTGACGACCACGCGGCCGCCCTGCGCCATTGTCCGGCGCGGCAGCCCGGCGGCCCTTGCGCAACGCGGCCTGCGGGTGCAGCCCTTTAAAAAGGGCCCGGATTACATCGACCCCATGTGGCTGACCAAGGCGGCCGGGCGCAACTGCCACAACCTCGATTTCTACACCCAGGGCCGGCACGAGATTCTCTCCACCTTCGCCCGCCACATGGAGACCGCCGATGTCGGCCTAGTCGAAGGCAACAAGGGGCTGTATGACGGGCTAGACCTGGATGGAAGCAACAGCAATGCGGCGTTGGCGGCGTTGCTGGCCGCGCCGGTGGTCCTGGTGCTCGACGCCCGCGGCATGACCCGCGGCATTGCGCCCCTGGTGCTGGGCTACCAGGCGTTCGACCACAACATCCGCATCGCGGGCGTCATCCTGAACAAGGTCGGGGGCAAGCGCCACGAGGCCAAGTTGCGGGCCATTCTCCAACATTACACCGACGTGGAGGTGCTCGGCGCTGTACACCAGGATTCCGGCCTGGTCATCCACGAGCGCCACCTGGGCCTGATCCCGAGTAATGAATCGGGGCGGGCCGACGAAAAGATCCGCCATATCGCGGACGCAATCGCCAGTCAGGTGGATATCGACGGACTGCTGCGAATCGCCGCCCAGGCGGCCATCCAGCCCCTGCCCTCCCGCGCCAACGAAACCCCGGTCTTCCCGGAGCCAGACGTACGCGTCGGCGTTGCGCGGGATTCAGCTTTCGGATTCTATTATCCGGGCGACCTGGAGGCGCTGCGGGCCGCCGGCGCCGAACTGATCCTGTTCAATACGCTCAGCGACACCCATCTGCCGAAAGTGGACGCGCTGTTCATTGGTGGCGGATTCCCCGAAACCCACATGCAGCAGCTGGAGTCCAACCAGAACCTGCGCAGGGAAATCCGAACAGCCATCGACGGGGGCATGCCCGTATACGCCGAGTGTGGCGGGTTGATGTACCTGGCCCGCGCCATCACCTGGAATGACAAGACTTGCGACATGGTGGGCGCGCTGCCCGCGGAGATCACCATGCACGCGCGTCCCCAGGGACGGGGTTACATCCGCCTGCGCGAAACGGGCAAGGGCTTGTGGCCGCTGGCCGAGGAAGCCGGCAGCGAAATCTTCGGCCACGAGTTTCATTACTCGCGCCTGGATCATCTCGACGCGACGCTGGAGTTCGCCTACGAAGTCACTCGCGGCACCGGCATCGACGGCCGCCACGACGGCATCGTCTACAAGAATCTTCAGGCCAACTACGCCCACCTGCGCGATGTCGAAGGCAACCACTGGGCGCAACGATTTGTCGCCTTCGTGCGCCACGTCATGCAGGCGCACGCCGCCGGCGCTGACGCGCAGCCGTCGTGACACCGCCACTGAACGGGCGCCGACCATAGGAGAGAAATATGCTCACCATCACCGACGCCGCGCTTGAACAAATCCGCGAAGCCATCCAGCAAAGCGAGGCCCAGGGGCTGGCCTTGCGGATTGCCGCCAAATCCAATCAGGACGGCAGCATCGAATACGGCATGGGATTCGATGAAGCGAGCGAAGCCGACACCCGCGTCAGCCACGGCGATGTGGAGATCGTCATGGACCCACCCAGCAGCGAGCTGCTGGAGGACGCCACCATGGATTTTGTCGAGCTGGAGCCGGGGCATATGCGCTTCATTTTCCTCAATCCGCTCGACCCCCACTACGTGCCCCCCAAAAAGGACAAGAAAAAGCCCTGATCGGTGGTCCCCTGCCGCGAGACGGCGGCAGCGCCGGGCCACCGGTTGAGTGTCCCGCGTACGCGGCAGCGACGGCCGTGACCCCTCCAGTGATGGGCGCGAATCTGAGCATTCGCTCGGATTGTGGCACAAACCCCCACCGGGACCGGGAATTTACCGTGCCCCGTACCCTACCGATGCGATATACTTTTGCCACTCGACCTGAAGTCATCCTGGCCACCGAACCGCCTTGTCTACCGTAACCAATCGTCAGCATGCCGGCCGCCGCGCGGGTTCGCCCCGTTCCCCGCAGCGGTCCGGACGTACAGCCCAGACGAACTGGCGCCGCCCGGCTGCATGGCTGTTCCCCAAAAGCGGGCTTCAACGCCGGCCCCG
>JARRRO010000337.1:0-3354 GCA_037380645.1 Gammaproteobacteria bacterium
GCGGGCGGGCCTTGCTGATCGATGCGCCGCGTACCTGGCAGGCCGGTTACAGCGCGCCCCTGCTCAACCAAACCCATCATGATGAGAAAATCCGCCAGGCTCAGGAATACCTGCACGGTTACTTCAGCGCGCAATTCACCATGGACGAACTGGCTCAGCGCATGGGCATGAGTACGCGCAATTTCACCCGCCGCTTCAAACAGGCCACGGGTGACACGCCTGTGACATACCTGCACAAGCTGCGTATTGACTGTGCCAAGCACCTGCTGGAAACGGACTTCAAATCCGTCCAGGAGGTCTGTTACGAGGTCGGTTACGAGGACATTCCATTCTTCCGGGATGTGTTCAGGCGCTACACGGGGATGGCACCCAGGGAGTACAAGCAGCGCTTTGCGAGTCACTACGGCAAGGACGGTGTTGCGGGGATGCGTATAGGACATTGATCCCCTGAGCCGGACCTTACGACCCGGGGCAAGAGACGGGGTGTGATCTACAGGGACGCATTTTGCGCCATCGCCTTCCCATCACCGGCCCGATATGTTAATGGGTGGGGGATGGCTGGCGACCACTCAATCGATTCGTCCCCGCAGCTTACCGTGCGCGCCGTCGCCACCGGCATGGTGCTCGGTGCGCTGCTTACGCCGTGCAACGTCTACAGCGGACTCAAGATCGGCTGGTCGTTCAACATGTCCATCGCCGCGGCACTGCTCAGTTTCGCCTTCTGGAAGGTGGCCGAACGCATCACCGGTATGCGACCCTGGGGCATGCTGGAGAATAACATCAATCAAACGGCCGCCTCGTCATCCGCGTCCATCATCTCCGCCGGCCTGGTGGCGCCGATCCCGGCGCTGACCATGCTTACCGGCAAGTCACTGGCCTACCCGCTGCTGGTGGTATGGGTGTTCGGGGTGAGCCTGCTGGGGGTGGTGGTCGCCGTGGGCATCCGTCGCCAGATGCTGCTGAAACAGCAACTGGCGTTTCCCGCCGGGGTTGCCACCGCCGCGACGGTGCGCGAGATCTACGCCCACGGCGCGGAGGCGATCAGGCGCGTGCGTGCGCTGATTTCCGCCGCCGCGGTGGCCGCCGGCCTGAAACTGGTGGACCAGTTCGTCGTCACCGTGTCCAAACTCAAGCTGTTATTCACCATACCCGCCGCCGGCGCGCTCAAGGCCAAGGGGGTTACCTCGATTTCCCTCTTCAATCTCGGCTTCGCCCTGGACCCGTCTCTGCTGATGATCGGGTTCGGCGCCATCATCGGCATACGCGCCGGGCTGTCCCTGATGCTTGGGGCCATCGTCGCCTGGGGCCTGCTCGGGCCCTACGCCCTGGACAGGGGCTGGGCGCAGGCCGGCGCACACGAGGCAGGTGCTTCGTGGTTCGGCGGCATGATCGAGTGGCTGCTGTGGCCGGGCGTGGCCATGATGGTGGTGGCCTCGCTCACCGCGGTGGTCTTCGCGCTGCGCGACGCGGCGCGGCACGGGCGTTCACCGCGGGAGGGCGCCCGCGAGGAGGGGGGAAACGCGCTGCCGCTGCGCTGGTTCGCCGTCGGCGTGATAGTGTCTCTGATCCTGGGGGTCATCGTTCAATATGACTTCTTCGGCATCGATCCGCTGGTCGGCGCGGCGGCCGTGGTGTTTGCGTTCGTGCTGGCGTTCGTGGCGGCGCGGGTCTCGGGGGAGACGGGCATCACCCCGATCGGCGCCATGGGCAAGATTACACAGCTGTCCTTCGCCGCCGTCTCGCCCGGCAACGTCACCGACAACCTCATGTCTGCCAACGTCAGCGGCGGAGCGGCCGGCCAGTGCGCCGACATGATGCACGACTTCAAGACCGGCCTGCTGTTGGGTGCCGCGCCGCGTTTCCAGGCCGTCGCCCAGGTGTTCGGTGTGCTGACCGGCAGTCTGGTGGGCACGGCGGTTTACGTGGTGCTGGTGCCGGACCCGGCGTCCATGCTCATCACACCCGAGTGGCCCGCGCCGGCGGTGGCCACGTGGAAGGCCGTGGCCGAGGTGTTGCGGGGCGGCCTGGCGAACCTCCCGGCAGGCTCGGTCCCGGCCATGGCACTGGGGGCGGCCGCCGGTCTCGCGCTGGCGGCGGGGGAGCGCCTCCTGCCGCGGCGCTTCGCCCGTCTTCTGCCCAGCGCGCCGGCCCTGGGCCTGGCGTTCGTGATTCCGGCATGGAATTCCATGTCGCTGTTCATCGGCATGGGCGGAGCGTTTTCTCATCGCCATCGCCGCCGGGCTGGTGGCGGGGGAGAGCATGGCGGGGGTGGCGGGGGCGATGGGCCGCCTGCTGGCGTCGTAGACGCGGGTGTACGGGGTGCGTGTCAGTGCAGCAAGCCGCCGCATTGTCCCGTCAATTTGAGCACCTTTCGCCCCGTCCGGCGTTTCGGTTACGATGATATTCATGGTGCTGCAAGTGGAACACTGGAAGCCTGAAACCGACGGCCAACTCACCGAGTCGGCGATGCGCGACAAGCTTCAAGCCAGGGGCTACAGCGTTACCCGTTACGTCTATCCGCCCGGGACTTGTTTTCCCGATCACGCCCACGGCGAGGACAAGATCGACGCAGTGTTGTCCGGCCGGTTTCGCATGGGGATGGGCGGTGAGGCGGTCATACTGGAGGCCGGCGACACACTGGCGGTGCCGAAGGGGGTCGTGCACAGCGCCGAGGTGGAGGGTGACGACCCCGTGGTCAGCCTGGATGCGGTAAGGCTCTGATTAAAAGGGGTGAAACCAAGGATGCGTGACGTTATCACCGTCGCCACCCAACAGCGGGAGACCCTCGTGGATATCACCGCGCAGGTGAGGCGGATCGTCGGCGCCAGTGGCGTTCGTGACGGCATCGTCACCGTGTACGCCCAGGGCGCCACGGCGGCCGTCATGATCCAGGAAAACTGGGACGAGAGCGTGCAGACGGACGTCGTCAACTTCCTGCGCGACATCATTCCCAAGGGCGTGTGGCTGCACGACCGGCAGGAGGGCAACGGCGACGCCCACTTGAAGGCGGGGCTGGTGGGGCCGTCGGAGACCATACCGGTGATCGGCGGTAAATTGGGGCTGTCCACCTGGCAGAATATCTTTCTGTGCGAGTTCGACGGGCCGCGTTCCGAAAGGCACGTGGTGTGTACCGTCTTAACCGATCATTAAACACCGGGATGATGCTGTCGCGAAACAGCGTTGTTCGGTATATTTCCTTCAGATCCCCCTCACCCCAACCCTCTACCTGGGAGGGAGAGGGGGTGTACATTTCCTCGGCTGTCCCCATCTGTGTGAAAATAAATCTGAGGATGGAAAAATGAAGGCAACAGCGGAACTGCAAGTGGTACCCATCGGCAGCGGCGTCTCCGTCAG
>JARRRO010000338.1:0-3642 GCA_037380645.1 Gammaproteobacteria bacterium
TCAGCTTCGGCAATTCTTTGGGCTTTGCCAAACTGTTCATGCGCGGCATCGGTCTCAACGACCAGACCTCCGGTGACGAACCCTCCGTCGCCTTTCACGTCGACGGCGCCGTGGTTAACGATCCCAAGGCCCAGTTCACCTCCCTGTTCGACGTAAAACGTGTCGAGGTCCTGCGGGGGCCGCAGGGTATCCTCTACGGGCGCAACGCCACCGGCGGCTCCATCAACGTCATTACCAGAAAGCCTACCCGGGACTTCGAAGGCTACATCAACGCCAGTTACGGCAACTACAACCGGAAACTGGTTGAAGGTGCCGTCAGTGGCCCCATCAACAGCTGGATATCCGCCCGCGCCGCCTACCGCGGGTATTTCCACGACGGTTACAGCAAGAACGAGACCACGGGCCATCAAGTGGAGAACGCCAACCGGCAGGCGGGGAGGGTGGAATTGAAGTTCGATTTCACCAGTGACGTGAATCTGCTGCTGACCGGGGAATACTACATGGAGGACGATCAGGACCTGGGACTGCACTACAGGCGGGAAACCTTCCCCCAGTATCTGGATCCCACCCAGATCACCCAGGCCCAGGCAGCATTCGCCACCGACCCGTCCCTGGTCGACGCCGCCAAGAAGGCCCTCGCCCCCCTGGGCCTGGCCAGCTGCTGTTCGCCCCCGGTGGCCGGCGGCTATCCGGTGAAGAAACGAGACTACGCCTCCGAGTTTGATCCGCAGAACGACAAGACCACCTGGTCCTTCACCTCCATCTGGAATATCGGCCTCAACGATCATTTCAGCGTGAGGAACATCACCAACTACCGCCAGGTCTCCGGCTTTTTCAGCCAGGATTTCGACATGTCCGGCAATATCAGCCGTTATGATACCAACGGCAGCGCCCCCACCATCCACACCCGGACGGACTATACCGACCAGTTCAGCAATGAGTTCCAGATCCACTACGAGGGGCCCCGCATGCACGCCCTCCTGGCCCTGTACAATTTCAAGGAGCACGAGAAGTCCATCAACCGCTCCGGGGCCTCCCCCTACCCGGTGGGCCTGGTGCCCGGCCTGCACCATCAGCGGGTCTTCCTGACCGGTTATGAGGATGTCGTTTCCTCCTCGGTGTTCGGCAACCTGACCTATGACATCACGCCGCAGTGGTCGCTGAAAGCCGGCGCGCGCTGGACCGTGGAGACGCACACCGTCAATACCGTGAATTACATCGAGGTATTCCTCAATCCGCCGTTTACGCCCAATCCCCTGTCGACCATCCCTCATTTCCAGCTGCCCCTGATTCCGGGTGTCACCACGCTGAGCGATTCCAAGTCCACCAAGGACTGGTCGCCCATGGCCGGGCTGGAGTGGCGGCCCACCAGCAATATGTTGGTCTACTACACCTATTCGGAAGGGTTCAAGAGCGCCACCGGCCAGATCGGGACCACGGCCTCGGGCCTCGCCAAGCCGGAGAAGATCAGGAACCACGAGATCGGCATCAAGAGCGCCTGGCTGGACCGCAGCCTGACCCTGAACGTGGACGCTTTCCACTATAATTTCAGCGGCGCCGTGTCCTGGCTGGACGTGAAATTCGACAAGTTCAGTTCGGTGAGCAACTTCGATCCCTGTTCCATCCTGGTCAGCGTCACCAGCGCCCTGGTGCCCAACGGAATATGCACCCCGCAGGTGCAATCCTTCAAGGGCAACACCACCCGCAACACGCCGGAATGGGCGTTCAATTTCCACGGCAACTACGATTACCCGTTGCCCAACGGGGCCCTGCTCAGCCTCGGCGGCGACGTCTCGTACAAGGGCAAGCAGTACTTCAGCGAGACCAACAACAACGTGGAAAGCTCCAAGGCGTATACCCTGCTGGACGCCACGCTGACCTACACCGCGCCCAGCGATAAGTGGCACGTCACCCTGTGGGGCAAGAACCTGACCAACGAGCTGGTGGCGGCCGGTTCCTTCGCCGTCTCCCTCAGCCGCACTGTTGGGACGACCTTCCTGCCGCCGCGCACCTACGGCGTCACCGCGGGCTACAGCTTCTGACCCGGCGGTAATCCACTGTTAACAAAAAAGGCCGGTCGCTATGACCGGCCTTTTTAGTGAGGGGTTAGGTGTGAGGGGTGAGGGGATAAAGGATTTCCTTCGCCTCACCCCCTACGCTTAACAAATTCCGTCAGCCCGACGTCTCGGCTGTTTCGAGGTCCTGCCTGAGTGTCCTGGCCGCCGTGAAGAAATGTATCGCTGCCCAGTCGTAGGCGATGATCACCACGGCGAGGATGGAGTAGCGCAGGGCATTGTCGCCGAAGCGGGCGTTGAAGTAATCACTGGCCATGCCGATGATCAACGGCCCCAGGCCCATTGCGATGAGATTGATCATGAACAAATTGATGGCGGACGCCATGGCGCGGCGCCTGGCTCCTGCCAGGCTCTGCACCGTACCGAAGGCGGGGCCGAGATACATGTGCATGAGCGTGGTCGTGCCCAGCTGCACCAGCAGCGCCTGGACGGGATTGGGCCAGAGATAGACGAAAAAGGAAAAGGGCAGGATACAGACGTTGGTGATGCCGCAAATCCACATGTACCAGCGCGCGTCCCCCCTGGTCCGCACCAGCCTGTCGGCCAGCCAGCCGCCCAGTGTTGACCCGATGGCCCCGCCGATGCCGTAGATGAAGGCCAGCCAGGTCCCGATCTCGGCGACGGTCATGTGGTGGACACGGATAAAAAACGACGGTATCCAGATGCCGGAACCGATAGCACCCGTGGTGAAGATGCTGGTGGCCAGGACGATGTGGCGGTAGGAACGCAGGCTCCACAGGTAGGTCAGGGTCTCCTTCAACGGCGGCGTAATGGTCACCTCCCGTTGGCCGTCGGCGTATCCCCGCGGCGGTTCGCGCAGGGTAAAGCGGATCAGCAGGGCCAGGAAAATCCCGGGTAGTCCGACCACGACGAAAGCCGCGCGCCAGCCGAAGTACTGGTTGACCCAGCCCCCTACAATGAAGCCGACGAACACGCCCGCGGGGATGGAGGAGTTGAGGATCGCGAAAACCGTCCCCCGTTTCACGCGGGAGATGTAATCGGAAATCAGAGAGTAGGAAGGAGGGATTCCCCCCGCCTCGCCGATGCCCACGCCGATCCGGGCCAGGAACAGCGTGGCGAAGCCCACGGCGGTCCCGCACAGGGCGGACATCAGGCTCCACAGTCCCAGGGAGACGGCGATGATGTTGCGGCGGTTGTAGCGATCGGCCATCCAGGCGATGGGGATCCCCAGGGTGGCGTAGAACAGGGCGAAGGCGATGCCGCTGAGCACCCCCAGCTCGGTGTCCGAGAAATGAAACTCGGCCTTGATGGATTCCAGCAGGACCGCGATGACCTGCAGGTCGACGAACCTGAGCAGCAGGACGAACCAGATCAGGATGACGACGTACTTGAGGTACCTATCGGTGACTTGGAAGGAGTCGTGGTCGGTTGCCATGGTGATGGTCTCGTGTAGTTCAGGGTGGAGCGGCGCCGGTGCCAGGCAGAACGAGCTCAAGGGCGGCGGCCATGAGGGTGCGCGTGTATTCCTCCCGCGGCGATTGGAACAGCGTTTCCGTGGGGCCTTCCTCGACGATGCGCCCGCGGCGCATGACGATGATGTAATGAC
>JARRRO010000339.1:0-5762 GCA_037380645.1 Gammaproteobacteria bacterium
GCCCGTCAAGCTGGATCTGTCCCTGAAGGCACGGGCCAACCGGCCGGAACTAGACGCCGATGTGAACATGAGCGGCACCCTGTCCTACGACCTGGGCAAGCAACAGTACCGCCTCTCCCCGCTGCAGATAAACAGCGTGGTCAGGGGCCGGCGCATCCCCGGGGGCAAGACGGACCTCAGCCTGAGCGCCGCCATGCTGGCGGATTTCGACAAGGAAACCGCCAGCATCACCGATCTCAAGATCGCCGGCCTCGACACCAAGGCCGGCGGCAGCATCCAGATAAAGCGGATCCGCTCTGCCACGCCGGCCGTGCAGGTTCGCCTGGATGCAGCGGGGAAGGACCTGTCCCTGCCGTTCCGGATCCTGGAAATCCAGCCCCTGGCCTCGCAACTGGCCGGCCTCCGGCATCGGGACTTCAATTTCAGCACTCGCCTCGACGCCGATCTCAAGCGGGGCGACATGAATATCCCGGAACTAAAGGCGCAACTGCTGGGGGCGGACATACAGGGTCACGTCAAGGCCAGTAATATCCACTCCTCCACCCCCGCCGCCCAGGGTGATTTTACGGCCAGCGGCCCGGATCTTCCCACCCTGCTGCAGGTGCTCGGCCAGTTCCAGACGGGCAAGGACAAGACCCTGGCCCGCTATGGCCGGCAGTTGAGCCGGGTCGGTAACAAGGCCTTCGCGCTCAAGGCCAACTTTGATGCGGACATGAACAGCGGCGACGTGAATGTACCCACCCTGACCGTGGACGGCTTAGGGATACACGCGGCGGGTAACCTCAAGGCCAGGGACATGCGCTCCGGCAAGGGCAGCATCCAGGGCAAGCTGACCGTGAACTCGGATCGCATCGGCGAGGTCCTGGTCGCCCTGGACAAGCCGGACCTTGGCCGGGCGGTACGGTCCGTGTCATTTGACGCCGCCGTCAGCGGCGACCGGCGCGTTATCAATCTCAAGCCCATGATGTTGAAGATGACCGTCGGGGGCGGACAGATCCCTCGGGGTGACCTCACCCTGGACGCGGCGACTCACCTCAACCTGGACAAGCAGGAGCTGGATCTGAACGACCTGCGCCTCGCCGGCCTCGGCCTCAACGTCCACGGCAGTCTCCACGCCAAGGATATCCAGAAGTCGCCCCGGTATTCGGGAGAACTCAAGGTCAATCCCTTTGATCTCAGGAAACTGATGCACGAATTGAACATGAAACCGCCTGAGACAGAGAATAAAAAGGCCCTGACCAAGGTGGCGGTGGACGCCGGCTTCAGCGGCACGGCCGATGAGGTGAACATCCCCCGCCTGACCGTGGGCGTGGACAAGTCCACCCTCAAGGGCAGCCTGGCCGTGAAGGGCTTCAAGCAGCCGGCCATTCAGGCCAAGCTGGACGTTGATCAGATCAATCTGGACGATTACCTGCCGCCTGCGGCCAAAGGCAAGCCGGTGTCCCCGGAGACGGCAGCCGGAGCGGCGACCCGACTGCCGGTAAAGACCCTGCGTGCCCTCGACGCCAACGTGGATCTGAAAGCGGGACATCTGGTGATCTCCCGGCTGAAGGTGGCAGACGTGGTGGCGCAGTTGCATGGCAAGAATGGACTGATCAAACTGGATCCCCTCAGGGCCAAGCTCTACCACGGCAGCTATACCGGCAACATCCACATCAACGCCACCGGCAAGCGGCCCAAGCTGGCCTTCTCCACCTCCCTCAAGGGGGTGCAGATGGAACCGCTGCTGCGGGACTTCACCGGCAAGCCGGCCAAGCTGCTGGGCACCAGCGACCAACAGGCCGCTTGACGAAGGTTGAGCTGGGTCAGAAGACGGAATTCGATAAACTTTCCGCCAGCCTGGTGATCCATTCCGGGATCGTGGATAACCACGATTTGATCATGAGCTCGCCCGGGTTCAAGGTCACCGGCAAGGGCATGCTGGCCAACCTGCGCAACGGGTCCATGAAGTACGATCTCGTGGCCGCCGTGGACAAGTCCACCGTGAAACGCGGTACCCAGGAGTACGAGTTAAAAGGACGTACCATCCCCATAGAATGCCGTGGCAAGTACCAGTCTCCCTCATGCCACCCGGACTACGACGGCCTGATCAAGGCGACCGTGAAGAAGAAGGCGGAGGACCTGCTCAAGAAGGGCCTGAAGGATTTGTTTAAATAGTCCATGACCCCGCGCCCGCTGTTGCTCTGTCTGGGGCTGTTGCTGGCGCAGGGCGTCCAGGCGGGCGAGGTCCTGGACTCCGACGTGCAACACAACAACGGCGTCTACCGCGTAGAGATGGTGATGGCGATCGCGGGAAGTTTCGACAGGGTGCGCGCCATCGTCACCGATTACGACCGGCTGGCGCGGCTCAGTGATATCATCAAGGCCTCCTCGGAGGAACAGGTTTCCGGCGGGGGCATCCGCCGGCGCCTGAAATTCCATCTGTGCATCCTGTTTTTCTGCTTCTCGCCGACCATGGTGGAAGACGTGGAGGAGATCGGCACGCATACGGTGCGCACCACCGTGGTCCCACTCCTGAGCGATTTCAAATCCGGCGGCTCGGTATGGCAGCTGACCGCGCTGGGACCGGACCAGACCCGGGTCCGGGTCGAATACCGGCTTAAGCCGGATTTCTGGATACCGCCGCTGATCGGCCCCCTGATCATCAAGGGGGAACTGCTGAAGGCGGCAAAACAGGTCATCAACCGAACCGAGAAACTGGCCCGTGGCCGAACGCTTCACTGAAAATCTGCTGGACTGGTACCGCCGCTGCGGGCGGCACGATCTGCCCTGGCAGCAGGACCCCCATCCCTACCGGGTCTGGGTCTCGGAGATCATGCTCCAGCAGACCCAGGTGAAGACGGTGATCCCCTATTTCCAGCGCTTCACGGCGCGCTTTCCCGACGTGAATGCCCTGGCGGATGCCGACCTGGACCAGGTCCTGCACCTTTGGTCGGGGCTGGGCTATTACGCCCGCGCCCGCAACCTGCACCGCGCCGCCCGTGCCGTCCGGGACGGGCACGGCGGCCGTTTCCCGGAGGACCTGGATACGCTGCAGGCCCTGCCTGGCATAGGCCGCTCCACCGCCGGGGCGATCCTGGCCCTCGCCCGCAACCGCCCCCATCCCATCCTGGACGGCAACGTCAGGCGGGTGCTGTGCCGCTATCATGCCGTGCCCGGCTGGCCGGGCCGCCGCGAGGTGGAGAATCGCCTGTGGGAGCTGGCGGCGCGCTACACCCCCGGGGGCCGGGCCGCCGACTACACCCAGGCCATCATGGACCTGGGGGCCACGCTGTGCACCCGGACCCGGCCCGCCTGCGAGGCCTGCCCGGTGGCCGCCGGCTGCGCGGCCCGCCGTGCCGGGGAGCAGCAGCGCTATCCGGAAAAGAAACCGAAACAGGCCCTGCCGGTGAGGCAGGCCTGTTTCACCATCCTGGAGAACCAGGCCGGGGAGGTCCTGCTGCAGAGGCGGCCGCCGGCGGGGATCTGGGGTGGGCTGTGGAGCTTCCCGGAGTGCCCCGAAGGCGAGGATGTGGCATCATGGGTCCGGCGGGTTTACGGCAGCGAGGTGCGCGGCCTGAGTTGGGAAGACCCGCTGCGCCACACATTCAGCCATTTCCACCTGGATATCACCCCGGTCAGGGCCGTCCTGACACGGGAAGCGGCCGCCGTCCGCGACCAGGAGGACGTGGTCTGGGTCGATCCCGGCGGGGAGCTGACCCTGGGAGTGGCGGCCCCGGTGAGAAAATTGCTGCGCCCGGCGAACTGGGCAAGCGCATCTACGAGAACGTCTCCAAGCAGGCCTGGCAGATGTGGCTGTCCCACCAGACCATGCTGATCAACGAATACCGGCTCTCGCCCATAGAGCCCAAGGCGCGACAGTTCCTGGAACAGGAGATGGAAAAGTACTTCTTCGGCGAGGGTTCGGAAAAACCCGAGGACTACAAGCCGCCGGAGCAGTAACCCGGCTTGACTACTCCCCGACGGATCGCTTTAATACGCGCTTTGCGAAAAAGCCACAAGCTGCCAGCCACAAGGGAAAGCATAACGGAATTTTTGCATTTATTTGTTGCTTGTTGCTTTTAGCTTGTAGCCTGTAGCTGTAGTAAGGCCAGGTAGCTCAGTTGGTAGAGCAGGGGACTGAAAATCCCCGTGTCGGCAGTTCGATTCTGTCCCTGGCCACCATTTCCCTTCCGCAAGAATTACAGACAGATTCATATTGAATCAATTTTGCCGTGGTAATGTATATCTTATATTACCCTTGTCGACTGAAATAAATCTGCGATCCCGTAATTCATCTATAAGTGATGATAATTCCCTTTCTTCAAGTCTGTTGGTGAACAGGGAATTAATGGTATTTTTCAGGGTTTTGACTTTCCTTGGTCTTGAATGTCCGCGGCCAGCCAGATTTTTAACGATAGCTTGTATCTTGGCATCGGTGCTCGTCGCATTGGATATACGCAATTCAGGAATCTCGGCCAAATCCTTTTCCCGTTGGACGTGAATTTTTTTAGAAGCAAGATGTTTAATCAGCGGATCAAAACCTTTGTCCCCTGAAATGATATGGAAATGCGCGCCCGGATCCTGCGTGGCCAAAAGGCCTATATAGTAAGCAATATGAAAATCCAGTGCGTTTCGGCCATTACCGGCAATTTTTATATACTTTGCATTCTCGCCAAACGTTTGCAGGGTTTCTACAAGTTCATATGGTACTTTCGTTTGGTTTTCACCAACAAAAATAAGTATCTTGAAGGGATGTTTCGCAAGAATTTCGCAATTCTTGGGCCGAACATTTTCAAAATCTATAAGTATGTAATTATTTTTCAATTCGTATCATCTCGGGTGCTTCACACTAGGTGAGGCCGGCGCCGTGTATCCCTGCAATCAGCATTTGTACCCCGATGACCGCCAGGATCAGCCCCATGAGACGGGATACCACCTTGATGGCGTTCTGACCCAGCGCCTGACTCAGCCAGCGGCTGCCCAGAAAGGCGATGAACGTGAGCGCGCACATCAGGGCGAATGCCCCGAGCACCCGCAGGATCTGGGGGAATGATGATTGTGCGGCAAAATTCATGGCGGTAGCGATCGTGCCCGGGCCCGCGAGTATGGGTATTGCCAGGGGGGTGATGGCGATGTCGAGGGCGGCGTCCCGGCTCTTTTCATTATCCTCCTCGGTCGGCGTATGCAGGCTTGAATTCTGTCCCTGGAGCATGTGATAGCCGATAAGCCCTATCATCAATCCGCCGGCGATGCGAAACGCGGGCAGGGTAATCCCGAAAGCCGAAAATATCTCCCGGCCGCTGATCGCGAACGCCGATATGATGATAAAGGCGATGCCGACCGAACGAAGCGCGACCATGCGCTTTGTGCCGGAGTCGAATTCCTCCGTTAGCGCCAGAAACAGTGGCGCATTCGCAATCGGGTTCATGATGGCGAAGAAAGCCAGAAGCACCGTCACAAAGTGAATGGCAGGATGAGTCATGATTGACGTGTGGCCCCGGCGCTATTTCACGATCAGGATGGGGACCCTGCTGTGGGTGAGAACTTCCGACGCCACGCTGCCGAGCAGGATCTTAGCGATGCCCCGGCGGCCATGGGAGGCCATGACGATGAGGTCACAGCCTTTGTTCCCGGCGGCCTCTATGATCCCCTCCGCCGGATGCCGGTCCCGTACGTGCAGGGTCTCACAGGTCACACCGGCCTTCTCGCCCTGCGCCCTGGCTGCGTCGAGTATCGTACCGGCCGCTTCCGTTTCCGCCTTTTCGTAAAGGTCGACCGGG
>JARRRO010000340.1:0-3787 GCA_037380645.1 Gammaproteobacteria bacterium
TACCGGGGCGGGTGGGTAGCGCTGTATTTTTATCCCAAAGACGATACGCCCGGCTGCACCGTCGAGGCCTGCGGCTTCCGGGACGCCGTCCCTGCGCTGCGCGCCATGGGCGTGGAGGTACTGGGCGTGAGCACGGACGGCGTCGAGAACCACGGGAAATTCGCGGATAAATTCAGCCTTCCATTTCCGTTGCTGGCCGATCCCGGCGGCCTTACGGCGCGCTGTTACGGCAGTCTCAGGTCCCTGGGCCCGTTGAAAGTGGCCAAACGCCATACTTTCCTGATAGACCCCGGCGGCAGGGTGGCGAAGATCTACCGTAAGGTGAAGCCGGACGAGCACGGTGCCCAGGTGATTGCCGACATCAGTAAACTGCGGGCATCCTGATATCCCGGTAACAGCGTATTAATCCCCGCCACCGGGCCGGTCCTCCAGGCGCTCCATCCTGAACCCCCTGTCCTTGATGTAATAGGCCACCGCCATGCGATGCGCGGCGAAGAAATCGTTCAGGACCAGGACGTCCTCCCGGCCGTCGGGGCGGGTGATGCGCCAGCTGATACCCGGGTCACCCATGAGATTGGCGGGCAGGATCCCCTCGCGGTATTCCTGGATCCGGTCCCGCCTGTCCAGGGCCAGGACGGTTCGGGAAGGACGGTACCAGTCGCCGGTATCGACGGTGAGCCTGCGGGGGGTGATGTAGATGAACTCCTGTCTGACGGAGGGCATGATGAAGATTGGTATGTACAGCGACACTGCAAACATACCCAGGGCAATCCTGGCACCGGGACGGCCACGTCGCAGAAGCCAGGCGGTCAGAGTGGCGGCACCGATGAGACAGAACGCCAGACCCCAGGCCAGTACCCGGTCCCGGGTGCTGCTGACCAGCATGCCGCCGTCGGCCCCCATGGAGATGCTCGCGGCGTAGAATTTTTGCAGCACCGTCTCTAACACTCGATGACTCCCGCTGTCTGCCTGGACTTCAACCTGACCCCGCCCGCGAGCGCGTGGTCATAAGGGATTTAATATTCATGTAAAACAATAAGTTACAAAAATAGACCCGGTGTCTCCGGGAATTCGCTGCGCCCAGCGAGGTGCCTGCGTCTCGGCCCTTTTGCTCCCCCTGCCGGCTAACTACAGGAGGATAAACGATAATTCTTGATATTGGTCAAACTTATGGGCGGCAAACAAATTTATATTTTACAAATAAAAGGCATTCATTACAGGCAGGCTATCTTTGGATCCAGCAATCAGACAATCGGGATCGGGCGCTGAAGTGCCTTACCAGGCGGCGTCCCTGGATATCTGGGACAGGAAGTACCGCCTGAAGACCGCTTCCGGCAAGCCCGTTGACAAGTCCGTCGAGGACACGCTGCATCGGGTGGCGCGGGCGCTGGCGGATCAGGAGGCCGATGTCGAATCGCGCAAGCGTCATTACCGGGAATTTCTCTGGGCCCTGCACCGGGGTGCGCTGCCCGCAGGGCGCATCCTCGCCAATGCCGGAGCGCAGGATTACAAGGCGGCCACCTCCACCATCAACTGCACCGTCTCCGGTACCATTACCGATTCCATTGACGATATCCTCGAGAAGGTGCGCGAGGCGGGACTGACGTTGAAGGCGGGCTGCGGCATCGGTTACGAATTTTCCACGCTGCGGCCGCGCGGGGCGTATGTCTCCGGCGCCGGGTCGTACACTTCCGGTCCGAGCTCGTTCAGGGAGATCTACGATCGCATGTGTTTCACCATCCGTTCCGCCGGCGGCCGCCGGGGCGCACAGATGGCAGCGGAACTGGAATCGGGTCATGTCAATCTGGACGACGCCGAATCGGTGATTTGGCGGCGCTGGCCGTTTACGGCCCCTTACATCACCAATGCCGCGGGGGAGGTGGCCTGCAGGGTCTACCAGTGGCTTCCGGCACGCCGTCTCTGGGATACCATCATGGCCACCACCTATGACTATGGTGAACCGGGATTCATACTTATAGACAGATACAATGAGCTGAATATTAACTGGTTTTGCGAGGAAATACGCGCAACCAATCCCTGCGGGGAGCAGGGGTTGCCGCCCTACGGCAGTTGCCTGCTCGGCTCCATCAATCTTACGCGTTTCGTCGTAAATCCCTTCGGGGAGAGGGCGGTGTTTGACTGGGATACCTTCCGCAAGGTCGTAAGGATATTTACGAGAATGCTGGACAACGTCGTGGCAATCAGCGGCCTTCCCCTGCCGGAGCAACGCGCCTCCATCGAGAGAACACGCCGACACGGCATGGGATTTCTCGGCCTCGGCTCCGCACTCGCCATGCTGGGCATGCGCTATGGCGAGACGGAATCTATTGCCTTCGCCGAACGCGTCGCGCGGGAACTTGCCGTAACCGGTTGGGAAACTGCCCTGGAATTGGCGCGGGAAAAGGGTCCGGCGCCACTGCTGGAGGAGGAATTTGTCGTCACCGAGACGATGCTGCGCCTGCGGCCGGAAATGCGGGATGACGGATTCGCCCCCGGCGACAGGGTCAAGGGGCGGATCCTTCATGCCAGGTACAGCCGTTATATGCAGAAGATCGCGGAGGTCGCCCCGGAACTTGTAGACGAACTGGCGGAGACGGGCGCTCGGTTTACCCATCACAGTTCCATCGCCCCCACGGGGACAATCGCGCTGTCTCTGGCGAATAACGTGAGTAACGGCATAGAACCGAGCTTTGCGCATCGCTACTCGCGCAACATTATCCGCGAGGGGCGCAGCAGCAAGGAGAGGGTTGAAGTCAACTCCTATGAATTCCTCGCCTACAAGCACTTCGTCGATCCGGAGGCGCGCGAGGACGGCAGCGATGCCGGCCATCGCCTGCCCGAATGTTTCGTGACCGCCGACGATATAAGTCCCGATCAACACATCGCCGTGCAGGCGGCGGCGCAGAGATGGATTGATTCCTCCATATCGAAGACTGTCAACGTCCCTACGACCATGCCTTTTGACGAATTCAAGCATATCTATCTGCATGCTTATGAGCAGGGATTGAAAGGATGTACCACCTTCCGTTTCAATCCCGAGGTTTTCCAGGGCGTGATGGTGCGGGATACTGACCTGCAGGGAAGCAATTACCGGTTCAGACTGGAGGACGGCACGGAAGTGGAGGCTAAGGGCAGTGACATGATCGAATATGAGGGAGAGCTTCATACAGCTGCCAATCTCTATGATGCCCTGAAGGAAGGTTACTATGGCAGGTTATGATGAACCATGGCTATCAAGATAGATAAGAAGATTGTCGATTGCAGCATCGACGCGCCGGTAAAGCCGAAGACGTCTGTTTCCGGTGATAGAACCGAGACTCTTGCCAACGTTGTGCAGATGCACGAAAAGCTGGAGCGACCCGGGATGCTCGTCGGCGTTACCTACAAGATCAATACGCCTTTGTCTGAGCACGCCCTGTACGTAACCATAAATGACATTGTACTCAATTCCGGCACGGAACATGAACTGCGACGGCCTTTTGAAATGTTCATTAATTCAAAGAACATGGATCATTTCCAGTGGATCGTTGCCCTGACGAGGATCATTTCCGCCGTTTTCAGAAAAGGGGGTGACATCACCTTTCTTGTGGAGGAGTTGCGCTCCGTATTCGACCCAAAGGGAGGATATTTCAAGAAGGGTGGCCGCTTCATGCCCTCTCTGGTCGCCGAAATAGGCGATGTGTTGGAAGATCACCTGAAGAGCATTGGATTGATCAAGGAAGCTATCGATCAGCATACGAAGAAATATCTGGAAGAGAAGCGCAGCGAATATGCCGCAGCTTCCGGG
>JARRRO010000341.1:0-2625 GCA_037380645.1 Gammaproteobacteria bacterium
TCTTCTGCTCTTTGGCCTTCTCCAGCATCAGTTTGTTCGCCTGCTTGGCCTTGTCTATGTCGTGGATCTGCTCACTGAAGACATTCCCCTGCTGGTGGTTGTTGTCACCGCTGGAACAGGCCGGCAGCAGGCAGACCAATCCAGCCAGGACAAATACCGAACACTTTTTCATGTCTCTCTCCTCCGGATGATAGGGACGCTGCCGCCCGCCAAAGGCCCCTAGCGGCACTCCTCCGTAGTGTAGTGCACATCCTTAGTGTGGGTGAACACCCCGAGGTCCGGCAGCTCGCCGTCCTTGACCTCCAGCGGCTCTTTGACCTTCACGGTTCTGCCCCGGTCCAGCTCCTCGGTGCGGATGATATGCGCCGAGAAGACCTTTGTCTTCATCATGTCCGTTTCACAGACCAGGGTCTCGGGCCGCGCCAGGGCCTTGTGCAGCTCGATCCGCCGCTCCAGGCGGAGTTCATAGCTGCCGTGGACGAAGCGCCTCACCGTATCGGTGGTTTCAAAACCGCGGATATCCGCCTTCACCTCCGGGAGGCCGTACTTGTAGCCACCGACGGCCTGCACGTCCGTGATCCCGCACACCGGCGAGATGCGGTAGGAGGCGACGGGCTGGCTGAGCCGCTCCACCTGCCGGCATTGCTGGCCCGGCGGCGACGGGGCCGGTTCATCGTCCCGGGCGGCGGCGGCCGCGCAGAACAACAGCAGGATACAGCCCAGCCTGCGCATCAGCCGGTCAGTCTTTCCAGCGCCTCGCGGTATTTGGCGGCGGTATTGTCTATGACCTCACGGGGCAGTTCCGGGCCGGGGGCGGTCTTGTCCCAGTCCAGGGTCTCCAGGTAGTCCCGCACGTACTGTTTGTCGAAACTGGGGGGGCTGGTGCCCACCCGGTAGGAATCCGCCGGCCAGAAGCGCGAGGAGTCGGGGGTGAGGACCTCGTCGATGAGATACAGGCGGCCCTCCCCGTCCAGGCCGAACTCCAGCTTGGTGTCGGCGATGATGATGCCCCGGCCAGCGGCGTACTCGGCGGCCTGCCGGTATACCGTGAGGCTGACCTCGCGCACCCTGGCGGCCACTTCCCGGCCCAGCAGATCGACGGTCCGATCAAAACTGATGTTCTCGTCGTGCTCGCCGATCTCCGCCTTGGTGGACGGGGTGTAGATGGGTTCGGGCAGCTGCTGGGCCTGCTGCAGTCCCGGCGGCAGCTCGATGCCGCACACGGCGCCGGTCTTCTGGTAGTCCTTCCAGCCGGAGCCGATGATGTAGCCGCGGACGATGGCCTCCACCGGCAGGGGCTTGAGCTTCCTGACCACGATGCCGCGGCCGACGACGGGCTCGCGCTCCGCGGCGTCGGGGAGGACCTCCTCCAGCGTCCTGCCGCTGAGGTGATTGGGGATCAGTCCCTGCATGCGGTCGAACCAGAAGTTCGACATCGCCGTCAGCACCCGCCCCTTGCCGGGGATGGGATCGGGAAGGACGACGTCAAAGGCGGAGATGCGATCCGTGGTCACGATCAGCATGTGCCCTTCGTCCACGGCGTAGATGTCCCTGACCTTGCCGCTGTTGATGAGCGGCAGGCTCTTGATCTCGGAACGGTAGAGTGCCTG
This sequence comes from Gammaproteobacteria bacterium, assembly GCA_037380645.1. Taxonomy (GTDB): domain Bacteria; phylum Pseudomonadota; class Gammaproteobacteria; order Eutrophobiales; family Eutrophobiaceae; genus JBBDSH01. The sequence goes on from JARRRO010000341.1 coordinate 1,611, forward strand.
CTGGGGTTCGTTCATTACAACAATTCCTGTCATGCCTTTGGCGCCATTGTCCCACACCTTGGCGGCCCCGGCTACGCAGAGGATTTTCCCCTTTCATCCCGGCCCCGGCTGAAACAGTGAAGACGGTGAACGGTGAATCGTAAATCGTAAGTCGTATGATTTTTTACGATTCACCATTCACGATTAACGATTTACTTCCTGCTTTGTTTTGCCCACGTATCCCTCAGCGTCACCGCCCGGTTGAACACCGGCTTCTCCGGTGACCAGTCCATCCGGTCGGCGCAGAAATAACCCAGGCGCTCGAACTGCACCTTGTCCTCGGGGGCCAGATCCCGCAGGGACGGCTCCACCCTGGCGTCCCCGATCACTTCCATGGAATCCGGATTCAGGCTGGCCTTCCAGTCGTCCTCCCGGTCGGGGTTAGGGACGCTGAACAGCCGGTCATACAGGCGCACTTCGGCATTGACGGCGTGCGGCATCGCCACCGCGGGTGGCCGGGTCATAAGTGCAGCGCAGCTCGACCACCTCGCCATCACTGCCCCTGACCACGTCAGTGCAGGTGATGAAATAAGCATAGCGCAGGCGCACCTCCCGGCCCGGGGCGAGGCGGAAGAATTTCCTGGGTGGCTCCTCCATGAAGTCGTCGTGCTCGATCCAGATCTCGCGGCTGAAGGGGATCCGCCGCGCGCCCAGTTCCGGCCGCTGCGGGTGGTTGGCCGCTTCGAGCCACTCCTCCTCCCCTTCCGGGTAGTTCTCTATCACCACCCGCAGGGGCCGCAGCACCGCCATGGCCCGGGTAGCCTTCTCCCCCAGGTCCTCGCGCAGGGCGTTCTCCAGCATGCTCATGTCGGTACGGGAGTTGTTGCGGGTGACGCCGATGCGCTCGCAGAACTCGCGGATGGCGGACGGGGTGTAACCACGGCGCCGGATCCCGCGCAGGGTAGGCATGCGCGGGTCGTCCCAGCCGCTCACCCGGCCCGAGCGCACCAGCTCGATGAGCTTGCGCTTGCTCAGC
>JARRRO010000342.1:0-3402 GCA_037380645.1 Gammaproteobacteria bacterium
GCTGCACGGCCAATGAAATCCTGCAGCGCCACGGCGTTCCGCCGGCAGGCACCTTCCTGCAGCAGGAACTGGCCATCGTCACCGGCGCCTGCGACGCCATGGTGGTGGACATCCAGTGCATCTTCCAGAACCTGGCCAACGTGGCCAAGTGCTTCCACACCAAGCTGATCACCACCCATCCCATCGCCAAGATGGAGCAGGACAACGTCATTCATATCGAGTTCGACGAACATCACGCCCTGGAAGACGCCGAACGCATCGTCAAGATGGCCATCGACAACTTCACCAACCGCGGCAGCGAAGTCATGATCCCGCAGCAGAAAGCCACCCAGATCGCCGGCTTCGGCGTGGAATCCATTCAATACCACCTGGGCGGGTCCTTCCGCGGGAGCTACTACACCCTGAACGACAACATCATCAACGGCCGCATCCGCGGCGTCGCCGGCGTGGTCGGCTGCAACAACGCCCGTTCCCGCCACAACGAGGCCCATATCGCCGTTGTCAAGGAATTGATCAAAAATGACGTCATCGTCCTGACAACCGGATGCAACGGCATCGCCTGCGCCATGGAAGGCCTGCTGACCCCCGAAAGCGCCGGGGTCTACTGCGGTCCGGGTCTGGCCGAAGTGTGCGAGACCGTGGGCATCCCGCCCGTCCTGCACCTGGGCTCCTGCGTGGACAACAGCCGCATTCTCCTGGCGGCCACCGAGGTGGTTAAGGCCGGTGGCCTGGGCAAGGACATCTGCGACCTGCCGGCGGCCGGCTCGGCCCCTGAGTGGATGAGCGAGAAGGCGATCTCCATCGGCCACTACTTCGTCGCCTCCGGTGTCTACACGGTCTTTGGCCTGCACTTGCCAACGGCCGGCGCGCCGGTTTTCCACGACTATCTGTCCAAGGAGATGGAGAACCTCTACGGCGGCAAGTGGGATCTGGAAGCCGATCCCATCAAGCACGCTCACCTGATGATCGCCCATATCGACAAGAAGCGCAAAGAGCTCGGTATCGACAAGGCCAGAGAGCGCCAGCTGATGTCCATGGAAGATCGTCAGAAGCTGGAGGCCTAAGGATAAACCCAAAAAATCCTCAACGAAGGAGGACTTTATGTCTCGCTTAGTCGCTTTTGCCGCCATTCAGGGCGGTTACAATATTATCTCCAAGGTAGAGGGCCGTTACAAACGGGCCCTGGAGACCTACAACGCCGACACCAAGGTGGGCTTTCCCAACACCGCCTACTATCTGCCGGTGATCTACTCCCTCCTGGGGCTCAAGGTGGAGACCTTGGAGGATATTAAAAAGCCGCTCGATTTTGCCCGTAAACTCCTGCCCCCGCACGTCAAGGGCCACAACCACCTGCCCTACCTCGGGCCCCTGCTGGACGCCGGCATGGCCGGCCTGATCGGCTTCGAACTCGACGAGGCCCTGCGCTATCTCGAAGATCCCGACTTCTACCTTCCGGGCGAAGACGTGGACGAGGATGCCGGCAAGATCTGGCTGGGCGCCGCTGACGACACCATCATGCGTAAGGACCGCCGAGATCGCCAAGGAGATCGTCGAGGAGTACCAGAAGCGCAGCCTCTACATCTTCTGCGCGGCCAACCAGAACGGTACCACCGTCATCGACCAACTCCGTGAGCTGGATGTCCAGGTGGGCTGGGGCACCCGCATCGTGCCCTTCGGTCCGGATATCTCCTCGGCCATCTTCGCCCTGGGGTTCGCCAACCGCGCCGCCATGGCTTTCGGCGGCGTGCAGCCCGGCGACTACAAGAAGATCCTGCTGTACAACAAGGACCGCATCTTCGCCTTTGTCAACGCTTTGGGCGACGTCAACGCCGAGTGGGCCGCGGCGGCGGCCGGCTGTGTGAACTGGGGCTTCCCCACCATCGCCGATACCGACATCCCCGAAATTCTGCCCACCGGTATCTGTACCTACGAGCATGTGGTGGCCAACGTGCCGTATGAAGAAATGGTGCAAAAATCGGTCGAAGTGCGGGGGTTGAAGGTGACCGTATCTTCGATCGAAATTCCCTGCGCTTTCGGCCCGGCGTATGAGGGAGAGCGTGTGCGCGGAGCGGACCTGTATGCGCAAACGGGCGGCGGCAAGACCCAGTGTACCGAGCTGGTCAAGATGGCCGAGATGAATGAAATCGAAGACGGCAAGGTTGAAATCGTCGGTCCGGACATTACCGAAGTGAAAGAGGGCGAGACATTTCCGCTGGGCATTTATGTGCGGGTCGCCGGGCGGGAATTCCAGACGGATTTTGAGCCGATCATCGAGCGTCAGATTCACCACCTGATCAATTACATTCAGGGAATCATGCATATCGGTCAGCGCGACATCGCCTGGGTGCGGGTCAGCAAGGCGGCGATCGAAAAAGGTTTTACCCTGAAAGATATCGGCGTCGTGCTGCATGCCAAATTTCACCAGGATTTTCAGAAAATTGTCGACAAGGTTCAGGTGACCCTTTACACCAATAAAAAGGATGTGGATGAGCTGACCAAGCGTGCCAGAGGAGAGTACAAGACCCGCGATGAGCGCGTTGAGAAAATGACCGATGAGGATGTGGAAATCTATTACTCGTGCACTCTGTGCCAGTCTTTTGCGCCCAACCACGTATGCACCGTCAGCCCCGAGCGGACCGGGCTCTGTGGCGCCTATAACTGGATGGATTGTAAGGCATCTTTTGAAATCAATCCCACCGGCCCCAACCAGCCCATTGAAAAGGGCGAATGCCTGGACCCGGTCCTGGGCCAGTGGAAAGGCGTCAATGAATTCGTTCAGAAAGCCTCCCGCGGGGCAGTCACGCATTACAACTTTTATTCCATGGTCTATGATCCCATGACGACCTGCGGCTGCTGTGAATGTATTGCCGCCATGTTGCCGCAATGCAACGGTATCATGACCGTAAACCGCGATTACAGCGGGGAGACGCCCTGTGGTATGAAATTTACCACTCTGGCAGGGGTCATGGGAGGCGGAGCATCTTCTCCGGGATTTGTCGGGCATTCCAAATTCAATATTACCCAGCGCAAATTCATTCTCGGTGACGGCGGCATCAAGCGCATGGTGTGGATGCCCAAGAGCCTCAAAGAGGAAATCCGCGAACGTCTCATCAAACGGGGCGAAGAGGTCGGAATGCCGGATCTGATTGACCGAATCGCCGATGAAACGGTCGGTGTCACCGAGGAAGAAATTTTGCCCTTCCTGCAGGAGAAAAAGCATCCGGCGTTGGATATGGACCCGATTATCAAATAAAAGACGGGTTGCGAGTTGCGGGTTACGCGGTGTGGGCCTGGCAGATTCAACGAACACCAGAGATCTCACTACCCGCGTAACCTGCAACGCGATACGCGAAACCCGAGACCCGCTACCCGAAACGCGCAACTCGAAACGCGCAACTCGAT
>JARRRO010000343.1:0-4655 GCA_037380645.1 Gammaproteobacteria bacterium
TTTCTATTCCATCAAGATGCTGCCGCCGATCTGGCAGAAGATCACCCTGTTCAATCCGGTGGTGTACCTCATCAGCGGCTTTCGCTGGAGTTTCTACGGCGTCTCCGACGTCAACGTGGCGGTCAGCCTGGCCATGACCCTGGCCTTCATGCTGGTGTGCATGGGTATCGTGTGGTGGATCTTCAAGACCGGCTACCACCTGCGTACCTGAGGGGAATCCGGGTCTTTAATCGCCGCCCCGGGTGAGGACCTCGTTTCCCGGCGCCGTTTCCAGCACAAAGCCCGGGTAGCCCCTGGCGGCGACGTCGTTGCAGAACTCCGCGTACTGGGGATAGCCGAAGAAAGGCATGAACACCCTCGTCTTGCCGGGGATATTGGCGCCCAGGTACCAGGAATTGCAGCGGGGAAACAGAGTCATGTCCGCCACTTCGTTGACGTGGGCGACCCAGTTGTCCTCCGCCTCCGGGGTTGGCTCCAGGCAATCGCAGCCGCGGCCGCGGGCATGGTCGATGAAAGCGGCGATCCATTCCACGTGATATTCGATGGACGGGACCATGTTGGACAGTACCGACGGACTGCCCGGCCCGGTAATGGTGAAAAGGTTGGGGAAGCCGGCCGTCATCAGGCCGAGATAGTTGCGCGGACCTGGCGCCCACTTTTCCTTCAGGGTCAGGCCGTCCCGGCCGCGGATGTCAATGCGGTGCAGGGCGCCGGTCATGGCGTCGAAGCCCGTGGCGAAAACCAGGCTGTCCAGTTCATATTCCCGGCCGCCGGTGAGCAGCCCCTTTTCCGTGATCGCCTCTATGGGTGCATTGGAGATATCCACCAGGGAGACGTTGGGGCGGTTGTAGGTCTCGTAATAGTCCGTCCCCACGCACAGTCGTTTGCAGGCAAAAACCTGGTACGGGCAGAGCTTCTCCGCCACCTCCGGATCCTTCACGATGCGGCGGATCTTGCTGCGGATGAACTCCTGCGCCGTACGGTTGGCCCCGTAGTTGGTGCGAAAGTCGGCGCCGCCTGGCTCCGTGCTGTTGTGCTCCCGGAAGGCGGCGTAATTCGCCTTGATCCGCTGCTGCTCCTTGGCATACAGGGGGCGGTTGTGCGCGGGAACGACGTAGGTCGGCGTGCGCTGGAAGACGTACAGGTGCGCAGCCTGTTGTGCGATCAGGGGTATGGCCTGTATCGCCGAGGAACCGGTGCCGATGATGCCCACCCGCCGGCCGCAGAAATCCACGCCTTTCGGGGGCCAGGCGGCGGTGTGATAGCTATCCCCGCGGAAGGATTCCAGGCCCGGGAAAGGCGGGACGTTGGCGGAAGACAGGCAGCCGGTGGCCATGATGCAGTACCGCGCCGATATACGATCCCCCTTGTCGGTCTCGATACACCAGCGGTTTTCGCGTTCGTCGTACGCGGCAGCGCTGATGCGGGTGTTGAGCTGTATGCCGTCGCGCAGATTGAAGCGATCCGCCACGTGGTTGAGATAGGCAAGGATCTCCGGCTGGGAGGCGTAGCGCTCGGTCCATTCCCACTCCTGCTGCAGCTCCTCTGAGAACTGGTAGGAGTATTCCATGCTGACGATGTCGCAGCGGGCGCCGGGATAGCGGTTCCAGTACCAGGTACCGCCCACGCCGGCGCCGGCCTCGAAGACGCGGGCCGTAAGACCCAGGCCGCGCAGGCGGTGCAGCATGTACAGGCCGGCAAAACCGGCGCCGACGATGGCCGCATCGATCACGTTTGCATGGTCATGCTTCTTAGGCATACCGGACGGCCAGATAAGAGAATCTCGCCGGATTTAACCGTAATCGACGACGCCTGACAACCCCGGGGTGTGACGGAATCCTCTTTTCTTGATTGCCTGGAGGATAACCGGCCTGAGATAATGCAATGGTTATCATCAACCAAGAGAGGGATCGGCTATGTATAAATCATTCGTGGCATTAATCCTGTTGGTGACAAGCACCGCCGTCTTTGCCGATGTGCGATTCGTCTGTACCGCGGGCGATCAGCAGAGGACTATTACGGTGGCCTATCTCAGCGACGGTCCCCTGCCGTGCGAGGTGCGTTACGATAAGGGCATGGGTCCCAAGGTCCTGTGGTCGGCGCAGAATACCGAGGGCTACTGCGAGAGCCATGCCAAGGATTTCGTGCAGAAGCAGGAAGGCTGGGGCTGGACCTGTACCCGCTACCAGGGAAGCAATAACGATACAAACGGCAGTATGAACCAGTAATGCTTTCATACCGTCCTAAATCGGGGCCGGCGCAGAATTGCCGCACTGCGCCGGCATTTTTTTATGGTGGATCGTCTGCAGAGACCGGAGGACTGCAAGACCGAGGATGATGCCAAACTGATCCGTTACGTACGCGAGCATCGGCGACTGCATCCCAAGATCATCGCTGATAGGAAGATCTCCCGGACGGATATCTTCGAAGTGCTATTCGGCTCCGATGACGAAGCCAAGGCCGTCGCACACGAGGAGTTCAACAACTGCTACCGCAGGCACTTCGGCGATATCCACCCCTTCGAGGAAGGCATCGATGAGATGCTCATACAGCTCCATGCCATGAGGATAAAGCTGGGGGTCCTGACCAACAGGGACCGGGAGTTCCTGGAACAGGAAATACAGTATATTCATCTGACCGGCTGGCCGCGCCTGTTCGATGTCATGGTCTGCGGCGACGATGTCTCAAGACGTAAGCCTGCTCCGGATCCGATCTTCAAAGCGCTGGAGGAACTGGGTGTCGATCCGGATCCGCGCACCTGGTACGTGGGTGACAGCACCACCGACACCATCACGGCCAAGGCCGCGGGAGTCACCAGCATATTTTACAATGGAGCAAGCTGGGAGAAGAGCTGGCTGAGGAAGATCTTTCCCGGCAACGAGCGTTATCCGCACAAGCCGGACGCGGTGGTGAACAATTTCCGCGAGTTCTACCGGCTGGTGGAGGAGGTCTGGGAGGGCGGCGGTGATTGAAAGCGTGGCGGGTCCCGTGCATTGATGTTTATCCCGTCTGCGTATACCCTTGCGGAAGGTAATCAATACCGGAATAAATCCCTGTGCCGACCCTGCCAAAACTGATTCCCGCACTGCTGCTGCAATTCCTGTTGTTTCAGGGCGGTCCGGTATACGCTGCCAGTCCGCCTGCCGCCGGTCCCGGCGGGATGAGCGAGGAACAGATGCAGCAGATGATGGAAAATGCCCGGAAGCTGGAGCAATGTTTCAAGAATATTGACAGGACGGCGCTTGACAAGCTCGAGGAGGAAGGCAGGAAAGTCGAAGCCGAGGTCAATGATCTGTGCAAGGCCGGAAGGAAGGGCGAGGCGCAGGCGGCGGCCGTCGCCTATGACAGAAAAGTGAACGGGTCGAAAGAGGTAAAGGCGTTTTTCAAATGCAGCAAGATGGCCAATGGGATGATGGGCAATATTTCGAGGATGATGGACGAATCCCGGCAGCAACTCCAAAACGGGAATGTCTGCGACAGCAAATAATCAGTTGTCTCATATAACGCAGTAAAGATCGCCGTCGCCGTCTGCAATCACATCGATATACGGTCTTCCAACCAGGTATCCCTCCACATAGTCTATGTCAAACTCGGTGGCCAGGGTCAGCATTTCGGCATTGTCCACATTGACGGCAACTATCTTGGCTTTGTCGTCCCTGATGGCTTTGATTAGATCATTCAGCGGACGGCGGGGAAACCCGTATATCAGATCTTTCACGTTGAGTTTGACGTAATCGAACCGCTGCAAGTCACGTATATCGTAATAGGTGTCGGTGCGGATAATCCCAGAGAGTACGAATTTGATATCGTGCTTCTTTCCGATTTCTTTAATCAGTGGCTTGTATTTATCCGGATCTCTCAGGAAATGGGATGATTCCACCTCGAACAACATGCAGCCATTGGGCAAATCGTCATTGTCCAGCAGCTCCTTCAGCCAGGGCAGGAAATCCGGATCGCTCAGCGAACTCAGCGTGATCCTTACCGCCAGTTTGATTTTGTTGCGCCTGCCGCTTTGTTCGGACACTGAAATTAACTGGGTGACTGAATTTCTCAGGACCCACCGATCCACGACGCGTTTTGCGAAAGCGTTATCCAGCAGATTGATAAGCTCGCGCTGGGGGATCTTGTCTCCCTCGGTATCGATGATTTCTATTCTGACGTCATGGATATCCTTTAGATTTATCGTTTCATCCGATTTTTCTCTTGTCATCGTACTTTGCCGAATTGCACAGGACCTGGGCGGTGGAAAGGAGTTCGAAGTCATTACTCCTGAATTCGCCGGGTTCAAAGTTGCGCGGGCTGATAAGCCCGATACTGCAGGAACACGGATACTCTCTCATGCCGGATTTGAATTTATCTTCCTCAAGTTTCGTGTAAATTTCGTCGAGATATTCCCTGTAAGAATCTGCCTTGAAGATGACTGCGATGTATTCCTCCTTGTAGATGAATATGTTGCAGTCAATATGGTTGGCTATAAGGTACTGGTATATCCTGTTGGAGACATGGTGGATGTAATTGTCCTGTGCAATGATGCCCTTTTCCTTTCCAATTCGCTGATAAATCTCTGGATTGAACAACAGCAGGTGATGGTTGGCTTCCTTGTCATCAGTGATCAGCTTGAGTCTGTGAATGAAATTGGATTTATTGAAAACCAC
>JARRRO010000344.1:0-2613 GCA_037380645.1 Gammaproteobacteria bacterium
CTCATCGTTGGCGGGGGCATCGCCAACACCTTCCTGGCCGCAGCCGGCTTCAAGATAGGGCAGTCCCTGTACGAGGCGGACCTGGTGCCCAACGCCCGGGCGCTGCTGGACGAAGCCGAAAGAACCGGCAAGCACATCCCCCTGCCCGTGGATGTGGTCTGCGCCAAGGCCTTCAAGGAAGACGCCGAAGCCTTCACCCGGCCGGTGGACGAGGTGGAGGACGATGACCTCATCATGGACGTCGGGCCGGACACCGCCAGCCGCTACGGCGAGATCCTGGACAACGCCGCCACCATCATCTGGAATGGTCCCGTGGGGGTGTTCGAGTTTCCCCCCTTCAGCCACGGCACCCGGGCCCTGGCCGAGGCCGTCGCCCGCAGCGGGGCGTTTTCCGTCGCCGGCGGTGGCGACACCATTGCCGCCCTCACCCGTTTCCGGCTGTCGGACAAGATCTCCTACATCTCCACCGGCGGCGGCGCCTTCCTGGAGTTCCTGGAGGGCAAGACCCTGCCGGCGGTTCAGGTACTGAAAGAGGCAGCGCAGGCGTAGCAGGCGGCGGGCCGAGAGGAGTAAGATCGTCCGTAAATGAACATTGTGTCTGCTGTTAATATTCAGTCCACGCCTGCGTGCCTCGTAGCTCGTGGCTCGAAACCCGTAAAACCCGTTTTTCGAATTACGGCTCGATACTCACCAGCCATTAACCACTAGCCACCAGCCACGCGCATGCGCCGAACCAAAATCATCGCCACCCTGGGGCCGGCCACTGACAAACCGGGCATGGAGGAAAAGCTGCTGCGCGCCGGTGTGGATCTGTTCCGGATCAACTACTCCCACCAGGACCGCCCCTCCCACGAGGCGCGCATTCTCCGGATCCGCGAACTGTCCCGGACCCTGGGCGTGGAAGTCGGCATCATCGCCGACCTGCAGGGACCCAAGATCCGCCTGGAAAGGTTCAGCGGCGGCAGGGCGAGGCTGCAGGAAGGCGAAGCCTTCACCATCGATACGGAGCTGGCCGTCGACGCCGGGGATCAGCGCCATGTCGGCGTCACCTACAAGGACCTGATCAGGGACGTGAAAGGGGGGGATCACCTGCTGCTGGACGACGGCCGCATCGTGCTGGAGGTGAAAGACGTCAGCGGCCATGAAATAAATTGCCGGATCCTCACCGGCGGAGAGATATCCAACAGCAAGGGGCTCAACCTCAGGGGCGGCGGGTTGTCGGCCACCGCCCTCACGGACAAGGACAGGGAAGACCTGAAACACGCGGTGAAGATGGAGGCGGATTACATCGCCATCTCCTTCGTGCGCAGGCCCGAGGATATTCTTTCCACCCGGGAACTGCTGGCGGAGCTGGGCAGCGACGCTCGCATCATCGCCAAGATCGAACGCGCCGAAGCCCTGGACAACGCCGAGGCCATCATCGATGCCGCCGACGGCATCATGATCGCCAGGGGCGATTTGGGCGTGGAAATTGGCGACGCCTCCCTGCCGCCGGTGCAGAAGCGCCTGATCAAGATGGCCCGGGAAATGGACCGCCCGGTCATCACCGCCACCCAGATGATGGAGTCCATGATCGACCACCAGATCCCCCTGCGGGCCGAGGTCTTCGACGTGGCCAACGCCGTGCTCGACGGCACCGACGCGGTGATGCTGTCCGGTGAGACCAGCATTGGCATGTTTCCCGACAAGGTGGTGGAGGCAGCGGCCCGCATCTGCGAGGCGACGGAGCAGCAGCGCATCACCCAGATGTCCGATCACCGCATCAACCAGCGCTTCGAACGCATTGACGAGGCCATCGCCATGTCCGCCATGTATGCAGCCAATCACATCGGCGCCAAGGCCATTGCGGCCCTGACCGAGACCGGCTCCACCTGCCTGTGGATGTCGCGCATCAGTTCCGGCATCCCCGTCTTCGCCTTCACCCGCCACGTCAGCACCATGCGCAAGGTGAGGCTGTACCGCGGCGTCTACCCCGTCTTTTTCGACATCACCCACGCCGACGTCCTTGAGGCCAACAAGGAAATCATCCAGGACCTCATGGAACAGGGCGTGGTTACAGACGGAGATCCAGGTTGGGCAGAGTCCCGGCCAGGCACTATAATCTGATCATACAAACCAGACCGGAAAACACAGCCGTAAAGGGAGACGAACCATGAGCGATCTGAAGTCAGAAATGGAGAAAACCGCCACGGCCATGGTGGCGAAGGGCAAGGGCATCCTGGCTATAGACGAAAGCTTTCCCACCATCAAGAAGCGCTTTGATTCCATCGGTGTCGAATCCACCGAGGAAAACCGCAGGGCCTACCGGGATCTGCTGATCACGGCCCCCGGCGGCGCGGAACACATCAGCGGCATGATCCTGTTCGACGAGACCATCCGCCAGTCCACGGCGGACGGGACGCCGTTCCCCCAGGCCCTGCACGACCAGGGCATCATGACCGGCATCAAGGTGGACGCCGGCGCCAAGGACCTGGCAGGCCATCCCGGCGAGAAGGTCACCGAGGGCCTGGACGGCCTGCGCGACCGCTTCAAGGAATACCGCGAGCTGGACGCCCGTTTCGCCAAGTGGCGCGCCGTGATCACCATCGGCGACGGCATTCCCACCAACGCCTG
>JARRRO010000345.1:0-2561 GCA_037380645.1 Gammaproteobacteria bacterium
ACGGCAACGCCGGCCACCTGCTCCATGGCCAGGCACGCGGCCCAGGTGTGGGCCGCCGTGGCGTCGCCCGAGACCCTGCCGGCCAGTCGTGCCAGGCCTTGCGCATCGCGCCCGGCGGCGATCTTCTCGATGCCCTTGTGGACGTAGCCCAGGCGCTCCTCCAGGGCCAGTATCTCCTCGCCCACCGCCTGAAAGCGAAAGTGCCCCGGCTCGATGATCCCGGCGTGGACGGGGCCCACGGGGATCTCCTCCACCCCCGCGCCGTGCACCGGGACGAACGGGTAGCCGCTGTCGGCGGGGGTGGCGGCGGGCGGCTCCCCCGCCGCGGGGAACGCCGGGTGCAGGGGGAAGCGGTCGTCCGGCCACGCCTGGTGTCGGGTCCAGCGCCGCGGGTCCGGGTGATTCAGGAACACGATGCCCAGCAGGTCGTGCATGTGGCGCTCCATGCGGTCGGCCGCGGGGTAATAAGGCGCGTGGGAGGGGAGCCGCGGCGACTGCGAATCAATGCGTGTGCGCAGGAACAGATAGTCGCCGCCGCGGGCAAAGCAGGTGGTGCACTGCATGCCGTGCTCGACCGGGTCCGCCCACAGCCCCGCCCAGCGCAGTCCCGTATCGGCAGCATGTTGACGCGCACCGCCTGCTGAGTCTCCGGCGCGGCGCCGTAGACCATGGGGTGCAGGTGGCGGAACAGCCCCGCGAATCCCACCACCAACCCGATAACAAGGGGCAGGGTGAGCCACGGCCAGCTCTTCATGGTGGCGCTCAACACCAGGAACTCACTGGTGAACACGCCGAAGGGCGGAAAGCCGCAGATGGCCGCTGTGCCGATCAGCAGCCCCCAGCCCACCGCCGGCTGGGTGCGGATCAGGCCGCGGATCCTGTCCATGCGCTGGCTGGCGGCGATGTGCGAGGCGTGGCCCGCGGTGATGAAGATGGCTGACTTGGTCAGGGAGTGGGTCATCATGTGCACCAGGGCGCCGAAGGTCGCCAGGGGGCCGCCGATACCGAAGGCGAATGTCATCAGCCCCATGTGCTCGATGGACGAGTAACTGTACATGCGCTTGATGTCGCGCTGGCGGTGGATCAGCAGGGCGGCGACGAGGAAGCTGATGATGCCGAAGCCGATCATCATGTGGCCGGCCAGGGCCGGGTCGTGACGGGATCCAGCGGCCAGGGAGCCGTCCACCAGCATCTTGAAGCGCACGATGGTATACAGCGCCACGTTCAGGAGCAGCCCTGAGAGGATGGCGGACATGGGGGTGGGGCCCTCGGAGTGGGCGTCGGGCAGCCACTGATGCATGGGCACCAGTCCCACCTTGGTGCCGTAGCCCACCAGCAGGAATACGAAGGCGATGCTCAGCACCACCGGGTCCAGCAGCGCTGCGCGGTGATGCAGTTCGGTCCACGACAGGGCGTCGCCCGCCGTGGGCATGAACTTGGCGGCGGCGAAGTACACCAGCACCGTGCCGAACAGTGCCAGGGCGATGCCCACACCGCACAGGATGAAGTACTTCCATGCCGCCTCCACCGCCTCCGGCGTGCGATACACGCTGACCAGCAGCACCGTGGTCAGGGTCGCCCCTTCCACCGCCACCCACAGGATGCCCAGGTTATTGCTGGACAGGGCCGCCAGCATGGCCAGTAGGAAGCCCTGATACATTGCGTGGTACAGGCGCAGCCGCGCGTCGCTGAGGCGCCCGCGGCTTACTTCGTGGGCCATGTAGGGCCGGGAGAACAGGGACGTGGTCAGGGCGATGAAGGCGGTGAGCACGATGAGGTAGACGTTCACCGCGTCCACGTACAACAGGCGGTGCAGGGCGAGCAGCGCGCCGTGATCCAGTACCTGGTAGGCCAGTGCCAGAGACGCGGCGAAGGTGGCGGCGCAGAACGCTATGTTGATCCAGCCCGCCGCGGGGCGGTGACCGACGCCCGCCAGCACCGCCAGGCCGACCAATGGTAGCAAAAGGATCAGGCTCTGGGCCGTCATTCCCGGGGCTCCGCCGTCTCATCCGACTCGCTGAGCCGGTTCAGGCAGGAAGAAGATGCCGAACAGCACCGTGGCCACCAGCACGTCGAAGGCGATGCCGAGCTCCACCACCATGGGCATGCCGTAGGTGGAGGTGACGGCGGCGAACAGCAGGCCGTTTTCCATGGACATGAAGCCGATGACCTGGGTGATGGCCTGGCGCCGGGTGATCATCATCAGGAAGCCGAGCAGTACCACAGCCATGCTGACGGCGATGGCGTTGCGCGTGACCAGCGCCGACAGCTTTTCGATGGGCAGCGCCACGTAGTAGCTGAATACCACCAGCGCCGCCGCCGCCAGCAGTATCAGGGACGGCTGGATGATGGTCTCCACCTGGCGCTCGATGCCCAGGCGCTCGGTGATGCGGTGCAGTATCCACGGTACCAGCACGGCCTTGAGCGCCAGGGTCACCAGCGCCGAGACATAAAGATGGGGTTCGTGGGCCACCATGGCCACCAGCAGGGTGGTGACGGCCAGCAGCGCCCCCTGCCAGGCGAACACGTGAATGGTGGCGATGAGCCGGGTCTGGGCCAGC
>JARRRO010000346.1:0-3108 GCA_037380645.1 Gammaproteobacteria bacterium
CTTCTTGAAAGACAGCGCTTTTCCTAGTCCGTCACGGCCGCCAGGGCCATGTCGCCCAGCCGCTGGGAGCGCTGCAGGTGATCGCTGTCCTCCAGCGAACCCACGGTGATGAGGATGAAGCATACATCCCGATTCGGCTCTACCCAGAACACCGACGTGCCGGCACCCCAGCCGCCGAAGGTCCCCGTCCTGCCCAGGTTGGGCAGCGGTCCCGGAGTAAGCCTCTCGCCGCGGACAAAAAACCCGAGGCCGTGATAGGCCGGCCAGGGCGGCCAGTTGCGCAGGCCCACGGCAAAGTCCAGGAGGGAATTGGGCATGTCGCCGGTGTAGTTTCTCGATGCCAGTTCAATCATGGCCGGTGACAGCAGGCGGAAACCGCCGCAGACTCCGCCGCCGCGGAGCAGATCGGCGAACTTGTAGAAATCCCGGGCGGTGGTGGTGTAGCCGGCGCCGGGCAGGACGGAGCCGGGCATCAGGACCAACTGCGCGGAGAGTTCGATGACTTCCGGGGTGAACATGCCGGCCGGGCGGCGGTAGCGGGCGATTACGGGGGCCACGTAGCGATCCCCCGGCGGCGCCAGCTTGGAATAGACCACGCGCTCACCGGCGGTGGCCTCTGGAGCCTGGGCGCAGACGAAGGCGGTAAATTTCTCGAGATCGACGATATCTTCCGGCGGCAGCATGGGGACGTCGGCCAGGACGCCGCCGGTATGGGTGTTCAGGGGCCAGAGGCAGTCCGAATGTTTGCCGCGCGCGCCGAAATCCGGCAGGACCTCGGCCACCGGCTGGTACAGGTTCAGAAGTCCCCGCTCCACGTAGCTGAGCACCACGGCGACCACCAGCTGCTTACTGATGGAAAAGGGCACGAGGACATCGTCCTTCTTCAGTTTCCGGGAGGCGCCGCGGTCGGCGTAACCGACCGCCTCGTCCAGCAGCAGTTCGCCGCCACGGCCGAGGGCGATCTGGGCGCCGTCGTAGAGACCGGATTCCACGTCGTGTTCGACGGCCTCGATCAGACGCCGCAGGCGTCCGGCATCCACGGTTTGAGTCGCTTGCATGGGTTCTTCCTCACTTGCGCCGGTTACCGTCAGAACGGCCGCGGCGGCGGTTATGGGTAATATTTGTCCGGGATTCGGCTTCGATCTTGCTGGAAGCACTGTTGCATGACAAGCCAAGCATGGATAATGGAATGCTCAGACACGGAATCCTTGAGGTGGAGGTCCGATGAATGAAGAGAATTTCAACCTGTCCATGCGGAAGTTCCTGAAGAAGGTCGGGATTACCTCCCAGCGTGAAATCGAGAAGGCGGTGCGGGACGCCCTTGATGCCCGCACCATGTCGTCGGGGACGCCCTGGCCGATGAGCTTGTCGGGGTGGTATTCGCTCATCAGGCGCCGGTAGGCCCGTTTGATCTCTCCGTCGCTGGCATCCCGGTTGACGCCCAGGGCCTGATAGGCTGTTTCCAGGTTGTCCGCGCCGGCGGGGCGCCCGCTGCGGAAGGCGTCCTGGGCCCGGATCATGCGGATCAGCTGCTCGAAGGCCGCGGCGGACATTCCCAGGGCCTGGGCCACCCGCCGCAGTACCTGTTCCTCGGCCCGGTCCAGACGGCCGTCGGCCAGGGCCACGTTGACCAGATACACGAGCAGCAGCCGGACCAGGTTGGGGTGGCGGCCGCAGACGGACAGGAATTCCTGCAGGGTGCGGTCCAGGCCGAAATCCGGCTCCGCCCCCTGTTTGAACAGGCGGATGGCTTCGCGCCGGTGTTCGGCGGTGAGGCCCATCTGGGCCATAAACTGCTCGGTCTGGCGGATCTCCGCCTCGGAGATGCGCCCGTCCGCCTTGGCCATGTGGCCGAGCAGGCTGAAGATGGTCCTGAAAAAGGTATCCTGGATGCGCTGCCGTTCCTCCGGCGTGGCGCCCAGCCGGGCCAGCGCATAGCCCCGATCGAAGAGATGCCCGATGAGCAGTCCTATCAGGCCCATGATGGGGCCGCCGATGCTGTAACCCAGCAGCCCGCCCAGCAACTTGCCGATGATCATAAATTCACTCCCGTTTACCACTGGGATTGTATATATTGACAAGTTGTTTCCAAAACGGCGGACGGGTATGCTGCGGCTGACCCGGCGCTGCCGGATTTTTTTCGTTCCCGTGAATTTATCGATACCGGATCTGTCTATCCCATGATGCGCATAGTTATCAGTTTACTTCTACTGCTCCTCTTCGGCCTGTCCCCCGTCTTCGCCGCCGCCGCCGGCGATCAGCACCCCGGTCCCGAAGGGCTGTGGCTGACCAAGAAGAAGGACTCGGCGATTAGGATAGAGCGCTGCGGCAAGTCGCTGTGCGGTTATATCGCCTGGCTGCGGCCGGACGTGGAACAGGTGACCCCCAAGGGAGAGCCGCTGTGTGGACAGAAGGTGCTGTGGGGCTTCAGGCAATCCTCCTCCGAACCTGCTCTGTGGGAGGACGGCCATATCTACAAGGCCGACGACGACAAGAAATACGCCGGCTGGATCCGGATCAAGAAAGACGGCAGGCTCAAGCTGCGCGGCTATGTGTTCCTGCCCTTTCTGGGAAAATCCTATGTGTTTACCCGGACCACACCGCAGAAATATCCCCCCTGTAGTAAATGAAATTAGTGCTAACTATCGCACAACTCCTTCAAATACCCCCTTTTTTGTCTCTATTGCATCGGTCGGCGTCGTTTCCAGACAAGTCGCTTCTCTGACGGCCACTACACTTTTCTTCTCAGGTGCAGGTCGTGTTCGCTGCATTGCAGGTTCATTCAAAGACAGAGGAGTGCAACATGGATCAAGAAGAACCCCTTGAGGTCACGGGAGCTGACGAGACGGCGCCTCAGGCAGACTTGCATCTGGCCGTCGTTGACGACAGCTACAGCGGCCACGACGATCACTGGCTGGCCAACGGCCGGCGCTGTGTCCCCGTAAACCTCCATCAGAGCGGCGACAGCGGTGCGAAGATGCTCATCTCCACGCGCGTGCGCAAATCGCCTTACTGGCACATGTCCGAGCGCCACGGCTGCTACGCCTACAGCGTCTACAATCACATGTACCATCCCCGCGCCTATGTCCGGCCGGAGGACGGTGGCCT
>JARRRO010000347.1:0-2592 GCA_037380645.1 Gammaproteobacteria bacterium
CGTCACCGGGCTCGCGGGTGAAATCCACCCCGATATCGATCAGCCACTGGATGCTCTCCTTGCCGTTTTCCACCACGCGCTGAACGATGTCAGGGTGGCACAGCCCCGCCCCCACGGCCAGGGTGTCCTGGACGTGGGACTCGATGGAATCCTGGGTGCCGAGCACTGCCGAGACCCCGCCCTGGGCATAGTAGGTTGCCCCCTCCTTGAGGGCGGCCTTGGACAGGACCGCGACCTCGGCGTATTCGGCCAGCTGCAGCGCCAGGCTGAGCCCGGAGGCGCCGCTGCCGATGATAAGAACATCAGATTGGTATTGGTCTGTCATTCCAACTGGGATAATATAGCAGATTGGCAATGTAAGCCATTGATAAAGCAGTCAATGAACCCATACACCGGCGTCGCGCCCGCTGCCCGGCCGGGGCGGCCGCCCGTGTCTTCGACCAGGGACCAAGGATAACAAGCGGGGTCATCCATACGGCCGGGCAGCCCCGGCGCGACCCCGCGGAACAGACAGATTTCATGCACAGACACACAGCGACAACCACAGCCGGACGCTCAGGCACGGCATCATGAGCAGCTCCCGCGATGCAGACAGTAAACTGGTGGAGCGCGTCAAAAACGGCGAAAAAGCCGCCTTTGACCTGCTGGTCCTCAAGTACCAGTCGCGTATTGTCAATCTGGTATCGCGGTTCGTACGGAACCCAACCGACGCCCTGGATGTCACACAGGAAGCCTTTATCAAGGCTTACCTGGCGGTCCAGGCCAGGCGGCCAGCCGAATCGGACCAGGATATTGAAGAAATTGAACAAATCGAGGGAGAAAATGCTCTAAAAGAGCAGGCTACACCTGAACATATGTTATTGACGGATGAGATCCAGCGGACCGTGGTGGAGGCGATTGAAAAATTGCCGGATGATCTGCGTACCGCAATTACCCTGAGGGAGGTGGAAGGGTTAAGCTATGAGGAAATCGCGGCCGTGATGGAGTGCCCCATCGGCACTGTCCGCTCTCGCATTTTCAGGGCCAGAGAAGCCATAGACAAAGAGTTGAATCCACTACTTCACTAAGCGGGATAGTCGAGATGAGCGAACGTAATCGAGAATCACTGTCTGCTTTCATGGACGGCGAACTGGAAGGAGATCCCACCCCTGTCATCGACAGTCTGATACGGGACGAATCAGTGCGCCTGAAGTGGATGCGTTACCATCTGATCGCAGACGTCATGAAGCACTCCACCCCCGAAGCGTTCGACCGGCGGTTTGTCTCCCGGCTCGCCGCCAGGCTGGAGACCGAACCCACGGTCCTGTGCCCGACCCGGCGGAAAGCACCCGCCTATCTCAAGCCCGCCGCCGGCGTGGCTATCGCCGCCTCCGTGGCCGCCATGGCCATCATCGGCGTCCAGTGGCAGGGCAGGGAGGTGCAGCCTGAACTCAGTGCGCCCGCGAAAACCGTGGCGGAGGCCCCGGCCATGATGTCGGCCCCGGCCGCGACGCCGGTGGGGGGCGGGAGCGCCGCGGCCAGGACGGTTTCCGACGTCCTCCAGCCCATCCAGCCCAATATCCCGGAGATGCGGCAATACACCTTCCCGGTTAGAAAGGTCAGCGCTGACGGAACCCAGTCGGCGGCGCCTCCCAATCCGATAAATTCAAGGCTCAACAACTACCTCCTGAATTACAATGAATACCATGCCCATGCCGGCATGCAGGGTATGCTGCCATATGTAAGAATCGTCGCGCACGACAATAATTAATATCAGTACCTAAATGAGAAGAAGCCAGGTCAACTACACGGTCCGTTTCCTCATCCTTTCCGCCGGACTGCTTTTCTCCACCGTTCTCCTGGCGACAGACGATGATGCCCTGCAGGCCCGCAATCTCATCAACAAGATGACCCGGGCCAACCGCTCGTTGAACTATGACGGCATATTCATCTATCACTACGGCCCGATCATGGACACCATGCGCATCATCCATAAGGCCGACAAAACCGGTGAATACGAGCGGCTGGTTTCCCTGTCCGGCTCCGCGCGGGAGGTCATCAGAGACAACAAATCCGTCACCTGCATCTACCCCGATGACCACGCCGTCAAGGTGGAGAAAATCCGATCCCAGAAACTGGTATTCCGGCTACCCCAGCCCATAGAATCCGTATCGGACAACTATACTTTCTCCACCTCCGGATGGGACCGGGTCGCCGGCAGGAAGACGAGAGTGGTAAATATCCTGCCCAAGGATGAATACCGGTACGGTTACAAACTCTGGATTGATGCGGACACGCACCTGCTGTTGAAATCGGAACTGCGCAACAAAAACAGGAAAACGCTGGAACAGATCATCTTCACCCAGCTGGAACTACGCGATAACATCCCTGACAAGATGCTGAAACCCTCGCTCACCGGCAAGGACTATAAATGGTATGAAAATAATCCGGGTCAACAGCAGGCCAGCGCGCCCAACCTGCACTGGAAAACCAGGTGGTTGCCGGCAGGATTCAAGATGAAGGAGCACCAGAAGCAACTCATGCCTACCAGCAACGTACCCGTCGAGCACTTGATTTATACGGACGGCATTGCCATTGTGTCAGTTTTCATCG
>JARRRO010000348.1:0-2869 GCA_037380645.1 Gammaproteobacteria bacterium
GCACCGGCCTGGCTGCAGACGCACCCGCCCACGCGGTAGCGTATACGGCGACTGCTGGAGTAGGAGCACACAGAGCCCGGCCCACCCTATCGGCGGATGCCGCCACTGTGTACATCGGCAGATACCGTTGTCCGGGAACGCCCGCCTGCCCTGGGCCGTCGTTACTGGTCGAGGCGATGGCGCTAGAGACGGAGTACCACAGGTCAACTTTTGAAGCTATTAGTCACAGGGACACCGTTTATCACGACATTATTCTGCGCAATCCTCCGGCATAGATTGCAACTGGCGACGGGCGTAATATGGCGTGGGTTATTTTCATAAGCACCTCTGACCCATGAAAGAAAAACTCAGGGACGCGGCCCTGGAGTACCATCGCCACCTGCCGCCGGGAAAACTGGCCATCCGTGCCACCAAGCCCCTGGCCAACCAGTACGATCTGGCGCTGGCCTATTCCCCCGGCGTGGCGGCGGCCTGCGAGGAAATCGTCGGCGATGCCTTGCAGGCCCCGCTGCTGACCAACCGCGGCAACCTGGTGGCCGTGGTGACCAACGGCTCGGCGGTGCTGGGCCTGGGCCCCATAGGGCCGCTGGCCGCCAAGCCCGTGATGGAAGGCAAGGCGGTGCTGTTCAAGAAATTCTCCGGCATCGATGTCTTCGATCTGGAGATCAACGAATCCGATCCCGACCGGCTGGTGGACATCATCGCCAGCCTGGAGCCCACCTTCGGCGGCATCAACCTGGAGGACATCAAGGCGCCCGAATGCTTCATCGTGGAGCGCAAGCTGCGGGAACGCCTGTCCATCCCGGTTTTCCACGATGACCAGCACGGCACGGCGATCATCGTGGCGGCGGGCATGGTCAACGCCCTGCGAGTGGTGGAGAAGGACATGACCAAGGTCAGGATGGTGGTCTCCGGGGCCGGGGCCGCGGCGCTGTCCTGCCTGGGGCTGCTCATACGCATGGGGATGCGCCCGGAGAACATCATCGTCCTCGACAGGTCCGGCGTGATCTACAAGGGCCGGGAAAAGGGAATGGACCCCTTCAAGGACGCGTATGCGACGGACAGCCCTCATCTTCGCCCTGGCCAACCCGGAGCCGGAGATCCTGCCGGACGAGGCCAAGGCCGCCCGGCCGGACGCCGTCATCGCCACCGGGCGTTCCGACTACCCCAACCAGGTCAACAACGTCCTGTGCTTCCCCTACATCTTCCGCGGTGCCCTGGACGTGGGCGCCACCACCATCAACGAGGAAATGGAACTGGCAGCGGTGCACGCCATTGCCGACCTGGCCATGGCCGAGCCCTCGGACATCGTGGCCAAGGCCTACGGCGGCAGCGATCTGAAGTTCGGGCCGGAGTACCTGATCCCCAAGCCCTTCGATCCCCGCCTCATCGTCCGGGTGGCGCCGGCGGTGGCCAGGGCGGCCATGGACAGCGGCGTGGCCGAGCGGCCCATCGAGGACTTCAAGACCTACCGGCAGAGGCTGCTGCAGTTCATCTTCCAGACCGGCACCCTCATGCACCCGGTCTTCGAACAGGCCAAGCAGGACCCCAGGCGGGTGGTCTACGCCGAGGGCGAGGAGCGCAACGTCCTCAGCGCCGTGCAGCAGGTGGTGGACGAGGACATGGCCAGGCCGATATTGATTGGCCGCCCCAGGGTGATTCACAAGCGCATACGGGAGCTCAATCTCAGGCTGGAGGAGGGCAGGGATTACGAGACCGTGGACATCAACCACGATCACCAATATTACGACTACTGGAACCAGTATCACGAGCTGCTGGCCCGCCGGGGGATCTCCCCCGCCGAGGCCAAGACCGTCATCCGTACCCAGGGCACCGCCGTCGCCGCCATGATGGTCCACCGTGGCGAGGCGGACGCCATGCTGTGCGGCACCGTCGGCCCCTTTGTCAGCCACCTCAGGCACGTCGATCAGATCATCGAAAAACAGCAGGGAGTCAGCGACATCGCCACGGTGACGGCGCTGGTGCTGCCCAGCGGGACGTTCTTCCTCTGCGATACTCACGTGACGCCGGACCCCACGGTGGAGAAGATCGTGGAGATGACCCTGCTGGCCGCCAGGACCGTGCAGCGCTTCGGCATAAAGCCCCGCGTCGCCCTCCTGTCCCATTCCAATTTCGGCTCACGCAACAACCCCTCCGCCGCCAAGATGCGCCAGGCCGTGCGCCTGCTGCACGAGCAGGCGCCGAATCTGGTCCTGGACGGGGAGATGCATGCAGACGCGGCCCTGTCCGAGGAGATCCGCAGCTGGGTGATGCTCAATTCCCGGCTGCGGGGCACGGCCAACCTGTGGATCCTGCCCAATCTGGACGCCGCCAATATCGCCTATAATCTCCTGAAAATGCTGGGCGGCGGCGTCTCCGTCGGCCCTATCCTGGTGGGCGCCTCGAAACCCGTGCATATCATCACCAACACCGCCACGGTGCGGGGCATCATCAACATGACCGCCCTGTCCGTGGTGGAGGCCCAGGAACTGGAACGCTAGCCCAGACAGAGTGGCGCAGGGCGGGGGTGCGGTAAAACCATCCCGGCCGGATAAACCTTGTTTATTCAGCCCCGGGTTTGTATGCTATGCGCCCCTTGATGCACCTGCCGGGAGCGGTCGGGCAGGTCACCACAGGCGCGTAGCTCAGCTGGTTAGAGCACCACCTTGACAGGGTGGGGGTCGTTGGTTCGAGTCCAATCGCGCCGACCATTAGTCTGTCCGCCGGAAAACATCCCTGTCTTCCGGCTCGGGCGACAAAGCAAAACGGGGTTTCGCTTTGTCTTCATACCGGCAAGGCCGGTACAGGAAACCGGGGACAGACCACGATTTCCCCCAAAATTTATATTATGCGGGAAACTGAATTAGGA
>JARRRO010000349.1:0-2668 GCA_037380645.1 Gammaproteobacteria bacterium
GTTGCCCAGCGGTTCACGGCCAATCCGCTGGATGATGTCCAGATCCGGTGACTTGTTGCCCTCCACCAGCACCGGCCCTTCCTCGCACACGGCAATGTCCCAGCCTATGGCCACCTGATCCCCGAAGATTTCGTGGGCACGCCGCGCCAGTTCGGGCACCTGTTCCCACATGGGGATGGTATGGCCGGTGATGGGCGCGCCGCTCACCGGGTGTGTATCCCACCAGCGCGAATCGGCGCGCAGCCCCATGTCGGTGGCCGGGCCCAGCCTGCCGGTGGTGAGTTCGACGGCCGCGGCGATGCCGCCGGCATGGAAATTGTCCACCACCACATCGGTGCTGCTGGCCATGCGCAGCACCGCGTGCGTCACTTCCGGGCGGCCCTCCTCGTCGAGGCAGGTGACTACCCTGACCGTGCTCAGCGCCGTGCCCGCCAGGGCGGCGAGGTCGGGATGATTGGAAACCCGCGCCCGGATCACGTATTCATTGTTGCGCGACAGTTCGATCAAAAATTCCGTGAGGCCGGCCTCACTGAGCACCGTACCCCGGTTGCCGTGATAGAGACCGTCCTCGCCGTAGATCCAACTGGAGGCGCCGCGGCCGCCGGCCCCGCGCAGGGGCTTGAGGAAGAGATCGCACTGTGGCAGGCCCGTCTCGCCGCCGTCGAGCCGCCGGACCCCGTCCGCGTTTACCGTGGCCAGGGCCGGCACTACCGCCAAGCCGTGTTCCCGGCAACGCTCGGCGAAGGCGGCCTTGTCGCTGAGCGCATTGGTCGCCACGGGATCGGAGAGCCGCACCCGCAATATATCGTAGAGCGCAGCCTTGGTTTCGAAGCGGTAAAGATACTCCATGGCCCGGGGCCGACGTGCATCCTCATAGAGTTCGAACATGTAATACCAGGGCGGCGACACGGCATGCCGGCCCGCCAGTGCCAGCTGATCCCACACCGTCGTCATCGAGGAAAGTCCAGAGAATGGCCGCGCCGCTCAGTACCTTGATCAGGGTATTGGGTTTGAGCGCGTTGGCCAGGCGCAACAGCGGATTACGTGAGTCTGCCGATTCCATGCAGTCTGCGTCTTAAGACATGCCTCCGATTGGTGAAAGCCCCGCCGCGGTGGCGGATGGCTTTCCTTTTACGTGAGCTTGCGGTCCAGGACCGCCATACAGCCGATCGAGGGAGGAGGCGGCAAAGTCAGTCCCGCCTCCCGCCGGACGGGTGCCGTTATTATCCCTTTAATTACCCCTAGTGCAACACGAGTATGCGCACCGGGACAAACCACGAGACGGAGAAGTGGCGCGGCAGCAAAAATATCTGACTCCAATTAACAAAATCTTTACAGAGGCGATGGCAGGACGGTGCCTCCCTCAATACGCGTAAGAGATATAGAATTCCCAGCCGTCCCGGTTGGGACCGATGTTAATCGCCACATTGTTGCCGAATTTGGGCCGGAGAAAGGCCTCGTTGGCGAAGACCGCGAAGAAATTGCCCAGGGCGGCGCCCGCGAGCACGTCGGCGGGATGATGCTTGCCCGCCTCGACGCGCGCCCAGCCTGTCATCAGGGAAAGACTCGCCAGGCCCGTATCGGTCATCACCCTTGCGGCCGGTGTAAGATTGTAATAGCGCTGGTTTTCGTAGCTGAGCCTGTCGGTAACGCCGGCCAGGCTGGCGTGGCCGGAAGGAAAGCTTTGGTTGCCCCGCCCCACGGGTCGCTGGCGTTGGGAGAGGTCCTTGAGTCCCGCCGTGGTGCCGGCGGTGGCGAAAATGGCCGCGGCGCCGACGGCGAAACCCTTTGTCTTGGTCCAGACCCAGTTGTCCGACCCGGAGACCGGGGCGGCGAGGCCGGTGCCGAGATAAATCGCGACGTTGGCCTCGTCCAGCATGTCGCTGGCATCGGCGGCCGCCGCACGGGAGCCGAACACCGGGTTATGCCGGTTTGCCCACCTGGAGATGCGGTTGTCGAGATTGCCAATCTGCAGCGCGGCCGCGCCCAGGGCCGGCGCCCAGGTGAACGGGTCCGTGGCCGCCTTGAGCGCCGCCTCGCCGAGGCGGCGCCAGCCCGGCGCTACCGTGGCGCCGTCGCCCCAGGCGGTCCCGCCAGGGGGCGCCGCGCAGGCTGTCGGCGGCAGGATCAGAAGGCAAAGAACAACAAGAGATGAGCGGACGCGCAGAGACAGTCGGGCGGACACCATCAGGAACCTCCGGGGTCGGGGTTGTGGACATTCCGCCTGTTACGATTCCCCGTGAACGGCACGCCCGGTTAAGGGGGGAGAAGTCATTATAACGGCATCGCCGCCCGCTTGCCTCTCAACCCTCGCTTTTTTCTGTTTGCTGCTTGTCCTGTTTGTCCTGTTTGTCTTCCAGGCGCCGCCGGGCGCCGGGCACTGAATACGTCGCCAGGGCCAGACCGTCCTGGAAACAACGTGCGGCGGCGGCATTGTCGCCCTCCTGCACCAGCAGGGTGGCCAGTTCATGGTAGGTCTCCGGATAGGGATGCACCTGGAGACTCTCCTCCAGGTAGGAGCGTGCCTTGCCCCAGAGGCCGTTGCGCTTGGCCAGGCGGCCCAGGCTCAACAGCAGCACCGCGTCGCGGGCATGGGCGGAATGCAGCCTCTCGGCGAAGCGCAGCTGCTTCTCCGCCGCCTCGCCCTCCACCAGACCGTACAGGCGCA
>JARRRO010000350.1:0-3721 GCA_037380645.1 Gammaproteobacteria bacterium
GTACATGACATACACGCGGCGCTGCTGCTGCATTACGCCGCGCTGGATAACCGCATCACCTCCGGCGCCGCGGCTTACGAGGCTGCGCTTAAACAAGCCGGGGTGAGGTTCAAGGCCTACGTCTACGAGGGTGCCTCCCACGGCTTCCATAACAACACCACGCCCCGTTATAAAGATGACGCCGCCAGACTGGCGGAACAGCGGACCCTGGCCTGGTTCGATGAGTATTTGAAGCAGCCTTCCCAGCCGGATTGACTCAGCGGGCGTAGCGGCATCGGTTCCGTGTCGATCGGCACGAGATACGCGCGCCGTACATCCGGCCTTGATCCGGATCATTCCTGTGTTCACTTTCTCTGCTACACTCCACACATGAATCGTCTTGGCTTTCACCAGTCGGCATGTGGTTACGATGAAAAAACGCCCGTGCCCGTGTGCGTGAAAATTGAACGGACATGTCGGCTGGGCTAGAATCCAATCCTCCCGGAGGTGAAGCCGAAGGAAAGCGTTTGATGTCTCCCCCCTCGAACAATCAGGCCGGTACCGAGACCTCTCGACGCACCGCTTTGTATGACCTGCATCTGGCCCACGGTGCGAAGATGGTTCCGTTTGCCGGCTATGCCATGCCCCTGCAGTACGCCGGGGGCATCCGCCACGAGCACCAGCACACCCGCACAGCGGCGGGTCTCTTCGACGTCTCTCACATGGGCCAGATCCGCATCGCCGGCACCGACGCCGCGGCGGCGCTGGAGACCCTGGTCACCGGCGATATTACCGGTCTGAATAACCATCAGCAGCGTTACACCCTGCTGACCAATGACCGGGGAGGCGTGCTGGACGACCTGATGGTGGTGAAACGGCCGGACTCCCTGTCCCTGGTGGTCAATGCCGCCTGCAAGCACAACGATCTCACCCTTCTCGCGGCCGCCCTGGGCGGGGCGCGGGTGGCCCTGGCGGACGACCGGGCCCTGCTGGCCCTGCAGGGACCCAAGGCCGCCGAGGTCCTCTACGGATTTAATTCCGCCGTAACCGGTCTGTCATTTATGCAGGCGGGTGAATTCGAGCTGGACCGCATAGCCTGCTTTATCACGCGCAGCGGCTATACCGGCGAGGACGGATTCGAGATCAGTGTCGCAGCCGATGAGGCCGGGTCCCTGGCGGAACGCCTGCTCGAGGTCCCGGGCGTGGAGCTGATCGGACTGGGGGCGCGCGATTCCCTGCGCCTCGAGGCGGGGCTGTGCCTTTACGGCCATGAACTGGACGAGACCACCACGCCGGTGGAGGCGGACCTGGCCTGGGCCATAGGGGCAAAATACCGCCGCGGCGAGGCCGAGGCGCGTTTCCCCGGGGCCGGCCGGGTCCTGGAACAGCTGCGTGCCGGGCCCGCGCGCAAACGGGTGGGGCTGAAGCCCGCGGATCGGCTGCCGGTGCGCGAGGGTACGCCGCTGCTGGACGATGGCGGCGAGCGGGCCGGCCTCGTCACCAGCGGCGGCTTTGGTCCGACGGTGGGCGGCCCCGTGGCCTTGGGGTATGTCGACCGGGCGTATACTGACGCCGGCACCGAATTGCAGGTGGTAATCCGCAACCGCCGCCACCGCCTGCACGTGGCCGGGCTGCCCTTTATCAAACACCGTTACCATAAAACCGGATAGGAGCATTTACCCCATGAGCGAGACAAAATTCACCGAGGATCACGAATGGCTCAGATTGGACGAGGACGGCAGGTTGACGGTAGGCATCACGGATTTCGCCCAGGACAGCCTGGGGGACGTGGTCTACGTGGAACTGCCGGAAGAAGGGCAGACCGTCAAGGCGGGCGAAGAGGTGGCGGTCATCGAATCGGTCAAGGCGGCGGGGGAGATCAAGATCCCTCTGGGCGGTACCGTCGTGGAGTCACGGATGCCCTGGATCAGCTCATGGATGAAGACGCCTACAAGAAGTTCATCGAATAGCCGGTCATGGAAGAAGAACGCATCCGGCTTGAAGACCTGGAGATGCGCGGTGACTTTGTTCGCCGCCACATCGGCGCCGACCGGTACCAGATCGCCGAGATGGCCCGTTATCTCGGCTTCGACAGCCTGGAAGACATCGCCGACGCGGTGGTCCCTCCCGATATCCGCAGCAAAATGCCCCTCAAGGGCATCCACACCATCAGCGAGCGCAGGGCCCTCACCAACCTGCGCATGATGCGCGACCGCAACCGGGTGTTCATCTCCATGATCGGTATGGGCTACCACGGCACCGTCATGCCGGCGGTGATCAAGCGCAACGTCCTGGAGAACCCGGCCTGGTACACCGCCTATCCGAGGCCATGGCCATGAGTCACCGCCTGGTCAAGGGCGGGGGCAATGCCTATTTCGTCGATGCCGGCTGCCACCCCCAGACCATCGCCGTGGTCAGGACCCGCGCCCGTTATTTCGGTTTCGAGGTCATCGTCGGGGACGCCTGGCGCGAACTGGATCGGCATGAGGTATTCGGCGTGCTGCTGCAGTATCCCGATACCTACGGTCACGTGCGCGACATCCGCGCCGTGTGCGAACAGGCCCACGCCAAAGGCGTCCTGGTGACCGTGGCCGCGGACCCGCTGGCCCTGGTGCTGCTGACGCCGCCGGGGGAGCAGGGGGCCGATATCGTGATCGGCAGCAGCCAGCGTTTCGGCGTGCCCATGGGTTACGGCGGCCCGCACGCGGCCTATTTCGCCACCCGCGAGAAATATGTCCGGCAGATGCCCGGACGTATCATCGGCGTGTCCGTAGACGACCACGGCGAGCCGGCCATGCGCATGGCCCTGCAGACCCGCGAGCAGCATATCCGGCGGGATACCAGGCCGGGTTCTCCAGGACGTTGCGCTTGATCACCGCCGGCATGACGGTGCCGTGGTAGCCCATACCGATCATGGAGATGAACACCCGGTTGCGGTCGCGCATCAACCTGCGGGTCATCGATGCCGATCACCTGGGCATCACCTTCGACGAGACCACCCGGCGCGGGGAATGGTCCGCCCTGTGGCGGGTGTTCGCCGGGCAGCAGGCGGAACCGCCCCACCTGGATGAACTGGATGAATGCGTCACCGAGTGCCTGCCGGCATCCCTGCAGCGCCGCTCCCCCATACTCACCCACCCGGTGTTCGAGATGTACCACTCGGAAACCGAGCTGATGCGCTACATGCGCCGCCTCTGCCGACGCGACATTGCCCTGGACCGGTCCATGATTCCCCTGGGCTCGTGTACCATGAAGCTGAACGCGGCCACCGAGATGCAGGCTCTGACCTACCGCGAATTCAGCGCCATGCATCCCTTCGCGCCGCTGGACCAGGCCCAGGGCTACCAGCAGCTGTTCGAGGAACTGGAGAGTCAATTGTGCGAGTTCACCGGCTTCTCCGCCTTCTCCATGCAGCCCAACTCCGGCGCCCAGGGCGAGTACACCGGCCTTCTGGTGATCCGCAAGTACCAGGAAGTGCAGGGGGAGGGACAGCGCGACATCTGCCTGATCCCGGCCTCCGCCCACGGCACCAACCCGGCCAGCGCCGTCATGGCCGGCCTCAAGGTGGTGGTGGTGGCCTGCGATGCCCACGGCAACGTAGATATCGAAGACCTCAAGGCCAAGGCGGGGGAACACCGCGAGCGCCTGGCGGCGTTTATGGTGACCTATCCCTCCACCCACGGGGTGTTCGAACCGGGGATCCGGGAGTGCTGCCGCATCGTGCACGACTGCGGCGGGCAGG
>JARRRO010000351.1:0-3338 GCA_037380645.1 Gammaproteobacteria bacterium
GGATGACGTAGACCAGGCGGGGGAAGTCCTCAAGCAGGGACGGCAGGCATTCCAGGACCCTGTCGATGCCCTTGTGCGGCTCCAGCCGCGCCACGCTGATCAGCCGCGGCGCCTGCCCGGCCAGGACCTGCCGGGCCCGTTCGCGTTCCGCCGGTTCCGGCGACGGCGGCGCATCGATACCGGGGGGGATGACGGTGACATCGCCGGTGCTGTCCAGGAAAGGAGCGGCTCGTTCGGCGGTGTAGCGGGAGTTGGCGATTACTTGCACACCCCTCAGGGAGCGAATGATACGCCGGCGTTTGCCGGGGCCGGGGCGCAGGGGGAACTCCATGCCGTGGGCCAGGCACAGCACCGGCATACCGGCCGGCGGCGGCAGCAGTTCCAGGCTTTTCCAGGAGTCGGCGATGACGGCGTCCACGGTCTTTTCCCGCAACAGGCGGGCGGCATGGCCCGCCTTGCGGCGGCGCCGCCATGGCCGGAGTCCGCCGAAGCGTCGGATTGCATAGGGCGGCGGCGGGCCCGCCTCGGGGGGCGCCCCCGGGCGGGGGGCGTCGGCCAGGACCAGTACACTGTGACCGCGGCCGGCCAGGGCCCCGGCCAGTCCCGTCATCAGGACTTCTATGCCGCCCACGTCGGGAGCGAAATTCTGGGTGAGGAGGACGATGCGCATTCAGCCCACCCGGCCGTCGGCCTGCAGCCGCGCCAGGACCGCCGTGGCGGGCAGCCGCGCCAGGTCGCCGCCCTCGGCGATGATGACGTTTTGCGCCTGGCCCAGGGCATGGGTGCGCCGCCAGTCGGTGGGGCCGAAAAGACCATATACCGGGATGCCGGAACAGGACAGGATGTGCATGGGGGCGGAGTCGTTGGCGACGGCGAAGGCGGCGTGGCGGCCCAGTTCCACCAGCTCCGGGATGGAGAACAGGGCAGTGGCGTCCAGGCCGTGGCGCCGGGCCAGGGAGCGGTGCAGCTCCCGATCTTCCCGGCCGCCGATCCAGACCGGGATCAGGCCGTGCACGGCCAGGGCCTCGGCGAGTTCTCCGAAATACGGCCAGCGCTTGCGGGTGTGCTGCGGGCTGGAGCCGGCGTGCAGCAGCACGTAGCCGCTGCGGTCCAGGCCGTGGGAAGCCCGCCAGTCCCGGATCTGCGCCTGCACCGTCTTTGTTGCCGGCAGCACCGGCGGGCCGGCCGCCGGGGCCATGCCGCCGGCGGCCAGCACCTGATTGAGCCGTTCGAAGGCGTGGCACTGACCGGTGTACCGGTCCGGCGGGTGGCGGTGATAGGGAAAGCGCGGGTGATTACCGATGCGTTCCGGTACCCCCGACAGGGCACAGAGCAGGGTGCTGCGATCATTGGACTGCAGATCGACGAGACGGTCGAAGCCCTGGGCACGCAGCCAGCTCAGGGTACGGACGAAGGCGCCACCGCCGCGACGGGGAAAGGCCTGCACCGTCAGCCCCGGCCAGTCCTGGAACAGGGAAGCGAAAGGCGGCGAGGTCAGCAGGGTCACCGCGTCCTCCTCGTGGTGTGCCAGGACACTCCGGATCAGCGCCGTTGCCGTGATGATGTCGGGGGACACACAGAGAGCTGTATGAATGTTTGCAGGTGCCAGAGAGTATATAAACTCTGTGCCCCTCTGTGTCCTCTGCGGCTCATCATCAGTTACCGTCTATGTCGCGATATCTTTCGACAACGATATTACACAATCCCGCGCCGTAGCCGAGGCCGCTGGCCAGCATCTTCACCGCCTTTCTACCCGTCTCCCGGTTCAGGGTGAGGGTGGCCGCCGCGGCGAACAGGGGCGCGCCCAGCAGCTTGCCGGTAAGCTTGAGCAGGAAATGGCCCCAGGCCGGGAGGTGGCCGCGGGTCCGGCGATAGCGCAGGACGTTGTTGATGGCGCCGGTGAAATGCCGGAAGAAAAGATAGCGCAGGGTGGCCCGCTCCGGCGGGACCAGTTCATAGACCACCGCGCCGGGGACCCAGACGTGGTGGTTGCGCTGTTGTTTGGAACGGATGAAGAAATCGAAGTCCTCCCCGGCGATGAAGTCGTAATAGCGATCGAACCACAGGCCCTGCTCCGAGACCAGGGTGCTGCGGAACATAACGTTGTTGGTGGCCACGAACTTGGGTTCCGTGCCCGCCGCCTGACGGCGCCCGCCGGTGGCGCTGCCCATCTGGTCAGGTTCACGGATCTGCACCACCGGTCCGGTGACCACGTCGGCGGCGTACTCCGCCGCCGCCCCGGCCAGGGTGGCAAGCCAGCCAGCGGCGGGGATTTCATCATCGTCGAGAAAGGCGATCCAGTCCGCCTTGACCGCCAGGGCCTCCCGCAGCAGGCGGTTACGGATGGAGGCCAGGCCCTGCTCGGGTTCCACCACGTAGTGCAGGGTTCTTGGAAACGACGGCCGCAGCCCCTCCACCAGTGCTCGTGCTGAAGCCGCGTCGTCATTGTCGGCGACGATCACCTCGACCTCACGGTCATTTGGGATCTCCAGCCCGGCCACCGTCTTGAGGCAGGTCGCCAGCATGTGCGGGCGGCGGCAGGTGGGGATGCATACCGCGATGCGTTCCATAACGTCGGCGCTCACGACTTGCTCCGCCTCGCCGCCGCTTCCGCGTAGACTGCCAGGGTGGCATCGAGCATGCGCTGCAGGGTAAACGGATTATCGTCCGGCACAACGGGCCGCTGCCGCCGGAATTCCCCCGCCCGCGCCGCCGCCGCGGCTGTATCCCCCGGCGCCACCCGGCCGGCGGGGAAGATCGCCCCCAGCACTTCGCCGGCGCCGCCGTGATCGGAGCCGATCACCGGCACCCCAAGGCAGAGCGCCTCGAGGGCGGTGCGCCCGAAGGCCTCCGGCTCCCGGGCCAGGGAAAAGACCACGTCGGAGACGCTGAGGATTTCCCGCAGATCGTCGCGGTGGCCGAGGAAGCTGATCCGGTCCTGCAGCCCCGCCGCCGCGGCCCGGCCTTGCAGCTCGCGCAGGAACCGCTGCCGGCGGGGGGCCGCGCCCCCGACAATCAGGCCGTGCACGTCCAGACCCTCTTCATGCAGCGTCATGACCACCTGCAGGAAGTCCTCCTGGCCCTTCCAGCGGGTGATGCGGGCGGGCAGGGTGACCACGAACCGCCCCGCCAGGCGCGGCTGCCTGGCCCGCCAGTCCGCCAGCCATGCCTCAGGCGGGCGGTAACCGTGGGGAAAGCGGGCCGGATCCACGCCACGGGGGATGACGGTGATACGGGCCGGGTCCGTGCCGGGATAATTGGCCAGGATGTAACCGCGGATGAAGGCGGAGACGGCGATGACCCGATCGCCGCGGGTCATGATGCGGCTGTAGGCGTTG
>JARRRO010000352.1:0-3383 GCA_037380645.1 Gammaproteobacteria bacterium
CAAGTTCGGAATGATTGAGGATATTGCTTCTACAAGAAGGCTACAAGCGATAAGAAATAAGGAAGAATTTTCTACTGGATTCTGGTACTGGATCGGGGCCCTGCACAGGAGTTCGCCAGGATGAGGAAATAGAAGGATTTCTCGCTGCGCTCGAAATGACATAGTGCTGTCATTTCGACCAAAGGGAGAAATCTTTGTGTTTGGGGGTGGGTGCAGGAAAAGGATTTCTCGCTGCGCTCGAAATGACACTGCTTTTTATGGTGGGTTACGCGGCTGGCGATGGGCTACTTTGCCTCTGGCCACAAGCTACATGAAATATCGTGTCTGCCCGGGGGGCAGACGATTAAATTGACTGGATACTGGCATTCGCCAGTATGACAGGAAGTGTAGATACAAGTGACAAGTCATAAGTTACAAGAACAAAAGGAGTATTTTATATACTGGATACCGGCCTTCGCCGGTATGACGGATAGATGGAATCAGCGGATGACGAGACGGCGTTTGCCCTTCGGGAGCGGGAAGGCCTGGTCCAGGTCGGTAAGGTCCCGGTCGCCGAGTTTGATTTCCAGGGCGGCGTGGTTCTCGCGGACGTGTTCGACGCTGCCGGCTTTGGGGATGACCATGCACTGGGGCCGGCGCAGGAGCCAAGCGAGGGCGATCTGGGCCGGGGTGGCGTCGTGTCTCTCCGCCACCGCCCGCAGGGTCTTGTTTTTGAGCAGTCGTCCGCGGCCGCCGACCGGATGCTCCAGGGGCGAATAGGCCATGATGGGGATGTGGCGCTGGTCGCACCAGGGCAGCAGGTCGCATTCCGCTTCGCGCCGCTCGAGGTTGTAGAGGATCTGGTTGGTGGCAACATTGTCGCCGCCGGACAGGGCCAGCAGTTCCTCCATGTCGTCGCGGTCGAAGTTGCTGACGCCCCAGTGGCGGATCTTGCCGGCCTGTTTCAGCTTCTCGAAGGCCTCCACGGTCTCCGCCAGCGGCACCGAGCCGCGCCAGTGCAGGAGATAGAGATCGATGCGGTCGGTGTCGAGGCGCCTGAGGCTGCGCTCGCAGGCCTCTACCGCCCCTTTACGGCCGGCGTTGTGGGGATAGACCTTGCTGACGATGAAGACTTCGTCGCGGCGGCCGGCGACGGCCTCGGCGATGAGCTCCTCGGCGGCGCCGCTGCCGTACATTTCGGCGGTATCCAGCAGGGTCATGCCCAGATCCAGGCCGGCGCGCAGCGCGGCCAGTTCCTCCCCGCGACCGCGGGCGGTCTCGCCCATCTGCCAGGTGCCCTGGCCCAGGGCGGGCACGGTTTCGCCGGCGGGGAGGGTGACTGTGGGCGGGGTTTCCATGGTGATCCGATTTTAAAGGTTGAGGCCAAATGATGAAACAGGGCAAGCGGCTAGTGATAACGTGTCTGCCCGGATGGCAGACGATTAAATTGACTGGATTCCGGCATTCGCCGGAATGACGGGAACGGAGGGTGAGGGGCAAGGAGCAAGGGGTGGATGCCGGATAACGCCTGCAGCGTTTCCGGTATGACGGCTTCTTTAGACTTCGAAACGAGAGATGCAACTCGGCGGGGGCGGTGGCTGTCGAATTTTACGTGTCGTGTGCGCCCGCATGCGGCATGCAAAAAAATTTCCCAAGCTTTAGCAAGGAGGTCGTATGTGGAAAGCAGCGCTTACTTTAATTGCCGGTTTGATGATGTTTTCGGGAACAGCCCTGGCAGCATCCAGCAAACCATCCTTCAGCCAGGCCGATACCAACGGTGACGGCAAGGTGAGCATCAAGGAGGCCATAAAGGCCGGCATCTCCCGCAGTGGTGCCGCCGGCAGGTCATTCCGGCCGGCGGCGCCCTACTCCGGCTTCTGCAGCATATCCACGCGTATGGGCATGACGAAGTCGGCGCCGTGCTGGGTCATGTGGCTGTTGAACATCTTCTGCACCGTGTTGTAGGTGTCCTCGTCCAGTTCGTGTTTGGTATGGGTGACGTTGAGGACGCTGCCCTCGAATTCCTCGAAGTCCTTGAAGTGGCGGCTGGTGTTGAAGAAGATCTCGTCGATGAGTTCGAACAGACCTTCGTCCACGGCCCGCTGCAGGGAGTGGAAGGCGGCCTCACGCACGATCTGCTCGTCGTGGAACTGGCGCATGATGTCGTTGAAGTCGCCGGCGTACAGGGGTTCGGAGATATAGGCCACGCCGCCCGGCACCAGGACGCGGTGGATCTCCTGCATGGCCTTGTCCAGCTTGTCCACCGGGACGTGGTGCAGGGACTTGAACATGAGGACCACATCGTAGTTCTCGTCGTCCGCGGGAATGGCCTCGGCGCCGCCGAACAGGAAGGTGACGTTGGGCAGGTCGGTAATCAGGAGGTTGCGGCTGTGCTGTTCCTCGTCCACCTCCATGGCGGTGATGTGGCGGCCGCGGCCGCCCTCGGCGAGGAGGCGGGTGATCTCCGCCTTGCCGCAACCCAGCTCCAGGATGCGCCGGTCGTCCAGAGCCAGCAGCTCATCCAGGATCTCGGCCTCCTTGCAGGTGCGCTCGATGTCGTCCCTGGCCAGTCTCATGGTCTTGCTGTCCATTCTTCTTCCCCTTTCTCATGCCCTCACTGCAACTGCCGGAATGATAACGCCTGTACCGTTTCAATGATACGGCGCGCGCCGCTGTAACATTACAACTTATTGATATCATGGATTTTTATGTGCCTGGCCGGATAACCGGCAAAGGTTTGATCCAGATCATGGGATCAGTTCTTACGGCCGTCATAATGTCTTTAAAAAGTGAGATACGGAGACGTAAGGGTGAGCAAGCAGCCTGTACCCCGAGCTTTATACGGTGAGGCCCGCAAAGCCCTGAGTGATCTGCTCCACTATGAATGGCCGGAGCGTTTCGCCCTGAGGAAGGTCGTCGAATCCGGACGTCAGGGCGAACTCCTGGAGGCGATCTTCATCACCACCGCCCAAGCCGCCCTGGTGCGGCATCCGGTCAACGCCGCAGAGCAGATAGGCGTTTCCTGAACCCCCTCCGCTGCCCGGCCGGCGCGCCCCCCTCTCCCCGGAGCGCCGGCCGGGACCATCAGCGGTTTCAATCCCCCTGAACGCAACGGCGGTGACTTTGCCTGTAAGGTTTTCCTAACGCCGTAGACCAATCTCTGGCAAGCCGCGTCAGAGGGTTCTATGCTTAACCGGACGAGGGATGACAGGAGGCGCGATGACCGAATCCGTGGTACCGGCGGTGGACCCGGTGAAGTGGCTGGATGCGCACGGCGACGCCCTGTTCGCCTACTTCCACATCCAGGTTGTTGATCATATGCATCCATCCCTGGTTCAGTCCCTCAGGGCCGCCCAAAATGTTCTTCTTCGGCACCCGCACGGTGTCGAAGAAGAGCTCGCACG
>JARRRO010000353.1:0-3220 GCA_037380645.1 Gammaproteobacteria bacterium
GGTGTCGGCGGCCAGGGCGCTGCCGGCGTTGAAACCGAACCAGCCCACCCACAGCATGGAGGCACCGGCAACGGTCAGAGTCATGTTATGCGGCAACATGGCCGTCTCCGGGAAACCCCGACGCTTGCCCAGCGCCATCGCGGCAACCACCGCCCCCACGCCGGCGTTGACGTGCACCACCGTCCCCCCGGCGAAGTCCATCAGCCCCATGTCGGACAGCCAGCCGCCGCCCCAGACCCAGTGACAGATCGGCGCATAGACCAGCAGCAGCCACAGGGTTGAAAACCACAAAACGGCGGAGAACTTCATACGCTCCGCGAAGCCGCCGACGATGAGCGCGGGGGTAATGATGGCGAAGGTCATCTGGAACATGAAGAACACAGTCTCCGGTACATCGCCCCTGACGCTGTCCCTGGTCACGCCGTCGAGGAACCATTTGTGCAGCCCGATCAGCTTGTTCGCGCCGCCACCATCGCCGAAGGCCAGGCCGTAGGCGCAGACCAGCCACAGGACGGACACCAGGCAGGCGATGGCAAAACACTGCATGAGGATGGAGAGGACGTTCTTGAAGCGCACCAGACCGCCGTAAAACAGCGCCAGGCCGGGCAGGGTCATGAACAGGACCAGTGCCGTGGCGGTCAACAGCCAGGCGGTATTGGCGCCGTCGACGTGGCCGCCGGCGGCGTCCTGGGCCCGGACAAGGATAGGAAACAGCAGGCAGGCAAATCCGATGACAACGTATGAACAACGCCGTTTGATGAAATTCATTTTCCCCCCAGTGATAATCAGTTGGCTGTTTTTGTTCTGGTTCTCCGCGACACGCTAAATGGCGCCGCTCCCGGTTTCTCCGGTGCGGATCCGAATGACCTGTTCCAGGTCCTGGACGAAGATCTTGCCGTCGCCGATCTGGCCGGTATTGGCCGCCGTCCTGATGGCCTCGATGGCCGCATCCACCCTGTCTTCCTCCAGGGCGATCTCGATCTTGGTCTTGGGCAGGAAATCCACGATGTATTCGGCGCCCCGGTACAGCTCGGTATGTCCCTTCTGGCGGCCGAATCCCTTTACCTCCGTCACCGTCAATCCCTGCACTCCGACGTCGGACAGTGCCTCGCGTACATCGTCCAGCTTGAATGGTTTAATGATAGCCGTCAGAAATTTCACTCTATCCCCCTCCCCCGAGTCACAAACGGGCACTTATGATGCACTAGAAGGGTGCATTATACCGGTTTAGGGGACGGGCACTAGATGTGGGCGCGGTTTCGGCCGGGACAGGGCGGGCAGTGGAAGGGTTATTCCCTTCCTTGTCATAGAGTTAGAAAGAACGCCGGGACAGCTCCCGGCATTCGGGCGGAGATGGTGATCCGGCCGCCGGGCGGCCGGAAGAGGGCTTGCTACAGGGCCTCCGAGCCCGTCTCCCCGGTACGGATGCGGACGACCTGGCCCAGGTCCAGGATGAAGATCTTGCCATCGCCGATCTTGCCGGTATTGGCCGCCTTGCAAATGGCCTCGACGGCCGCATCGACCATCTCATCGTCCATGGCGATCTCGATCTTTACCTTGGGCAGGAAATCCACCACGTACTCTGCACCTCGGTACAGCTCGGTATGTCCCTTCTGGCGGCCGAATCCCTTCACCTCCGTCACCGTCAGCCCCTGCACTCCGACGCCGGACAGTGCCTCACGAACGTCGTCCAGCTTGAATGGTTTGATGATTGCAGTGAGTAGTTTCATCAGGATTCCCTCACGTTACAAGATTTTGGCTGTAGCCCCGCTCGTCGTGCAGGACGATATCCAGCCCCTCGGTCTCCTCTTCCTCGGTCACGCGCAGTCCGATGACGGCATCGATGATCTTGAGAAGGATCAGACTCACGATACCGCTCCAGACAAGCGTGGAGAGGATGCCGACGATCTGTACGCCGACCTGGGCCGCCATGCCGCCGCTCTCGACGCCGAAACCGACCCCGCCCAGAGACTTGGCGCAGAAAACACCGGTCAGGAGTGCGCCGATGATACCGCCGATGGCGTGGACACCGAACACGTCCAGGGAATCGTCGTAGCCGAAGACGGGCTTCATCTTGACGGCGGCGAGGAAACAGCCGACACCCGCCGCGGCGCCGATGGCGATGGACCCCATGGGTCCCACGAATCCGGAGGCCGGGGTAATGGCAACCAGACCTGCCACGGCGCCGGAGGCAATGCCCAGTACCGAGGGCTTACCGTGGGATATCCACTCGCTGAACATCCACCCCAGGGCGGCGGCGGCGGTGGCTATCTGGGTAACCGCCATGGCCATGCCCGCCGTGCCGTCGGCCGCCACCTCACTGCCGGCATTGAACCCGAACCAGCCGACCCACAGCAGGGAGGCGCCAACCACCGTGTAGGTGAGGTTGTGCGGCATCATGGGCGTGGTGGGATAGCCCTTGCGCTTGCCCATGACCAGGGCCGCGACAAAGCCGGCGATACCCGCGTTGATATGCACCACGGTGCCGCCGGCGAAGTCCAGGATGCCCCTGCCGCCCAGCCAACCGCCCGAGCCCCAGACCCAGTGGCAGATGGGGGCATAGACGAAGGTCAGCCACAGGCCCATGAACCAGAGCATGGCCGAGAACTTCATGCGCTCGGCGAAGGCGCCCACGATCAGGGCCGGCGTGATGATGGCAAAGGTCATCTGGAAGCACATGAACACCGTCTCCGGGATCGTGCCGCTCATGGCGTCGACGGTGACGCCCGACAGGAAGGCCTTGCCCAGTCCACCCCAGTACGGTCCTTCCGCCCCGAAGGCGACACTATAGGCATACAGCGCCCACAGTATTGTCACCATCGAAGTGATGGCAAAGCACTGCATCATGACGGATAGCACGTTCTTGCTTCTCACCATGCCGGCGTAGAACAAAGACAGTCCGGGAATGGTCATCAGCAGGACCAGGGCCATTGATGTCAGCATCCAGGCCGTATCGCCAGCATTCAAGTCATCCGCCATTGCTACGGACGGGGTGATCAAGATGAGTAACGATATCAGACCGGGTACCGACGCTAGTTTACAAATATGCCTGTTTAATCTTGACATCTTTTGCTCCTCTGTATTTAAACCGCTTCGTTACCTGTTTCACCAGTTCTGATACGGATAACCTCCGCGAGATCCAGCACAAATCTCTTCCCATCTCCGATCTTCCCCGTTTGCGCGGCGTTGGTGATGGTACTGACTACTTCATCGAGCTTAT
>JARRRO010000354.1:0-3155 GCA_037380645.1 Gammaproteobacteria bacterium
CCCCTGGGGCCAGGGGGCGCTGACGGGGCCGTGGCCGGGGATGGCCCGATCCGCCGGTATGGCCTCCAGTTTTTTCAGGACCGCCAGCCAGCCCAGGAGACTGCCGTCCAGGGCCGGGATGCGCTTGATGAAAAGCAGGTCCGACAGCCACAGGGTGCGCGTGGCCTCGTCATACACCGTCAGGTCGGTACGGGTATGGGCCGGCGGGTAAGCGGTAAGACGCAGTTTTCGGTGGCCCAGATCCAGTTCCAGGGTATGGTGGACCAGGCGGTCGGGGCCGATAATAGACGCGGCGCTGGCGTCTGATCCTCCCAGTTCCCGTCTGAAGTGCTTGAGGAAGAACGCACGGTTGCCCTTGATGGCGGCGGCGAGCCGTTCATGGCCGATGAATTCCACCCCCTTATGCTTGAATGCCGCGTTTCCCAGGACATGGTCAAAATGGATGTGGGTATTGATGACGTAGCAAACCGGCGTGTTCGTGGTCCGGTGGATGGCCTGACGCAATTGTTCTCCGATGCGGATGGAGCCGCCGGTGTCGATGACGGCCACGCAGTCATGACCGACAATGAATCCGATGTTGGCGATGTCATCGCGATGGGGATCGTCCAGCGAAACCATTCGGCCGTGATGGACATAGACGCCCGGTGCGACCTCGGTGAGGTTGAAGCCGACGTTTCCGGTGTCCGCCGTGAAGCCCAGGGCGGGGGCCAGGGTCAGCAGGCCGAGCAGTATGCTGCGGGGGCATAAACGAAGGAGGATGCGGTATTGCAACATGGCCTTGGCGTCTCTCATTACCCTGATATAAAGTCTGAACCGCCGCTGATCAAGGGATATTTCGTGAATATATCCGAATATTCCGAAGCCTACCCGGCGGTTCTTGGCCGGGCATCAGAAATTGAATTTAACTCTTTGACTATTATGGAAATAATGGCATTGCCGCCGGAACGGGTAGGGGCGGTTATATTTGTCTTGTAGTTGCCGCGATTCTGAACTAAGTTTAATACATGAGGTGTTCAAAGAGGTGTTCAAAACCGTCCTCTCGTGCCATAACCCAGGGTTTATGAATACGAGCGGTGTTTCTCCCCAACTGTCCCGCCGGAACCCCATCCGGGTTCCGGCGGCAGACCTTTCCCAAAGTCGATTACCTGCCTGCTACAGAGGGGGAAGTCCAATGTTTGAATATGAAAGTGAGATCGTGGAAAACCTTCTGTCGGAAAACGAAGACTTCAAGCGGCTGTTTGACAAGCACGACAGGCTGAAGCGCCGGGTCAAGGAGGCGCATTCCGGCATCGAGCCGATGGATGACTTTTCCCTGGAAAACATCAAAAAGGAAAAGCTGCTGTTGAAGGACCGCATGGCCGTGATCATCGAGAACTATCGGCGCAGCCACGCCTGATCCTGTCGGGGGTGCTCCCCCCGTACATCGACTCTTCCTTCACCCCCTCCCGGGGGTGATTATTATCCATTCTCCGTCCCGGACAGGCGGTTCAGATGCCCATCCTGAGGCCGATGGAGAACAGCAAGAGGGCGCGCAGGGCCAGGTAGATGCCGGGCAGGGATCCCACCAGGAGGCTCGCCAGCAGGGTGAAGTTCACCGTCCCCAGGTGGGCATGTCCCAGGCCGGCGATGAGGGTGATGGGGACGGCATGGGCAAGGTCCGTGCCGACGATGGTAATGGGCCTGTGGCGCGGATACAGGAAGAACAGGATGGCGGCCCCGAGGGCGCCGGCCCCCACCGAAGAGAGGGTGACCAGGAATCCAATGGCCGCCCCCGCCGCCACGGTCATGGGCCGCTGCGCCCGGCGGTGCAGGGCCCGGATGGCGTCGAATTGTTCACTGCGGCTGAGCTTCTGCAGGGTGCTCTTGAACAGCAATACCGAGGACGTCAGTATCAGGGCGATGCTGAGCATAACGGTGATCAGGCGGTCGTAATCGATGCCCACCCGTTCCGGGTGCTGCAGCAGGAACAGCGCTACGATGGTGGCCGGGATGCTACCGCAGCCCAGAAGCCCGACGATCTCCCAGTCCACCGTACCGCGCCTCTGGTGGACGAATACCCCCCCGCCCTTGGTCACCGCGGCGTAAAGGAGATCCGTGCCCACCGCAATGGCCGGTTTTATGCCAAAGAGGAGCACCAGGATGGGCGTCATAAGTGAGCCCCCACCAACTCCGGTCAGCCCGATAATAAATCCGACCGTGAATCCGGCGATGGTGTAGTCGAAATTCATGGAGGTGGCCTGGTGTTAATCTTCCGAAGAAAAAGGGCTTGTACTGTAAGTATTGTTATCTATACTTAAAAGTAATTATTAAGCATATTTTTATAATAATTTTATATATAATGGACGCATGAAACTGCAACAGCTGCGATACATATGGGAAGTGGCGCGCCACGATCTTAACGTCTCGGCCACTGCGGAAAGCCTGTACACCTCCCAGCCGGGGATCAGCAAGCAAATCCGCCTGCTGGAGGACGAACTGGGCGTACAGGTCTTCCAGCGCAGCGGCAAGCACCTGACCGAAGTGACGCCTGCGGGTAAGGCCGTTATCGCCATGGCGGGCGAGATCCTGGACAAGGTGGAAAACATCCGCCAGCTGGCCCAGGAGTTCGGCGACGAGCACAAGGGGGCGTTGTCCATCGCCACCACCCACACCCAGGCCCGCTACGTCCTGCCGCCGCTGATCAAGGACTTTATGACCCGCTATCCCGGGGTCTCCCTGCACATGCACCAGGGCACTCCCGTGCAGATTTCGGAACTGGCTTCCAAGGGCACGGCCGATTTTGCCATCGCCACCGAGGCCCTGGAGCTGTTCAACAACCTGATCATGATGCCCTGCTATCACTGGAACCGCAGCGTCATCGTGCCCCGGGATCATCCCCTTGTCGGCAAGGGGGAGCTGACCCTGGAGGCTATCGCTGAATACCCCATCGTGACCTATGTCTTCGGATTTACCGGCCGCTCCCAACTGGACAAGGCCTTTAACACGGCTGGGCTGACCCCCAGGGTCGTCTTTACCGCCGCTGATGCCGACGTTATCAAGACCTACGTGAAGCTGGGCTTGGGGATAGGCATCATCGCCACCATGGCCTATGACCCCCGGCTGGACGGGGAACTAGCCTGTCTGGACGCCGGCCACCTGTTCGAGCCCAGTACCAC
>JARRRO010000355.1:0-2566 GCA_037380645.1 Gammaproteobacteria bacterium
GCCATCGGCGGCTTTCAGTGTGTCAACCGCGAAAAGCTGAAGGCACTGGCGCCGGACAAGCTGCAGGCGCTGATGAAAAGCGGACAAATGGACCTGATCTACGCCCATCTCCTGTCCCTGAACAATATCCAGTCCCTGATGAACAGGATGGCCGAGGCGGGGAAGTAGCGCCTTTCTCAGCGCCCGCACACGATGCCGGGAGGAATGCCCGGCGTCACCGTGGACGGGTCACTGGGTTTTTATGTTTATGGGTTTCTCCTTCTTTTTCTTCTTGGGACCGTACTTGTCGATGAGCTGCAGTGACAGCTTTTCCGCTTCCTTCAGCTCCTTCTTGGAGAGATTCTCCCTTGCCTTGCTCAGGGACTCAATGGACAGCTGGTGTTGCTGCACCGCCGCCACCTTGTACCAGGCGTAGGCGCGTTCATAGTCCCTGGGGACGCCCTGGCCGGCGGCATACAGGTTGCCCAGACGGTATTGCGCCTGCGGGATGTGCTGTTTCGCGGCCTTCTTGAACCATTCACTGGCCTTGGTGTAGTTCTGTTCGACGCCCTGGCCCTTCATGTACATCATGCCCAGGTAGTACTCGGCATAGCCGTGATTCGCCGTTTCGGCCAGCGAGCGCATGATGTTATAGGCCTTGCCATAATCGCCCATCATGTAGGCGACCACGCCATCGTTGAAGTCTGCCCAGGCGGGCGGGACGGCCAATATCAGCACGAGCAGGAGTAAGAGACGATTTTTTCTCAGCATATGACTGCCTCTTGTTATCAGAAAGCGGAAATCCGCGGTGATTTCGACAGGATCGGCCCCGGAAAGCCCCTGTCTCGAGGGATTAGTCCAAAATAAAAGCCAATTGTTTCACGGACTTGCGTCGCTGTAAATCACCGGGGGCCGCGCAGGCTAAAAAAACCCCGCCGGAGCGGGGTTTGCATGAAGCTAAGGGATTGTGTGTTGATATGAAATGCATACCTGTCCGGTACACGCTGGCGAGTTCCGGCCAGTCCGGGTCTAGGCGGTGGCGGTGCCGGGATAGGCCGGCGGTTCCCCGGATTCCTGGCCCCGGCTCTGCTGCAGCTCCCACATGGTGGCGTAATCGCCGCCCTGGGCCAGCAGCCGGGGGTGGCTGCCCCGCTCCACGATCTGGCCATGGCGAAGCACGATGATCTCGTCAGCGTCCACCACGGTGGACAGGCGATGCGCAATCACCAGGGTGGTCCGGTCCGCCGCGGCCTCCCGCATGGCCTCCAGAATGGCCTTCTCCGCCGTGGAATCCAGCGAGGAGGTGGCTTCGTCGAAGACCATGACAGGGGGATCCTTGAGCAGCATCCTGGCGATGGCGATACGCTGTTTTTCCCCGCCGG
Source organism: Gammaproteobacteria bacterium (assembly GCA_037380645.1). Lineage (GTDB taxonomy): Bacteria > Pseudomonadota > Gammaproteobacteria > Eutrophobiales > Eutrophobiaceae > JBBDSH01. The sequence continues at coordinate 1,362 of JARRRO010000355.1, forward strand.
AGAGCTTCAGACCCCGCTCTCCCACCACGGTCTCATAGCCCTGGGGCAGTTGCCGGATAAACCCGTCCAGGTGGGCCAGGCGGGCCGCCACCCTGACCTCAGCCTCCGCGGCGCCAGGACGTCCGTAGGCGAGGTTGTAATAGATGGTGTTGTTGAACAGGACCGTATCCTGTGGAACGGTGCCGATGGCCCTGCGCAGGCTTTGCTGGCTGACTCTCCTGATATCCTGGCCGTCGATGGAAATGGTGCCGCTGTCCACGTCGTAAAAACGGAACAGCAGGCGGGCAAGGGTTGACTTACCGGCGCCGCTGGGGCCCACGATAGCCACCTTTTTGCCGGCCGGGATGGTGAAGCTGACGTCGTGCAGTATGGTTCGCCCCGGCTCATAGGCGAAGCCGACCTTATCGTAGCGGATTTCCCCTCCCGACAGGTTCAGATCAGTAGCGTCCGGCGCATCGGTGATGCGCGGTTTTCTGCCTAGCAGGGAGAACATCTGTTCGATATCGGCCAGGGCCCGCTTGATCTCGCGGTAGACGAAACCCAGGAAGTTAAGTGGCATGAACAGCTGGATCATATAGGCGTTCACCATGACCAGGTCGCCCAGGGTCATGCCGCCGCGGACGACCTGATTCGCCGCCAGTATCATCATCAGGGTCATGGACACGGCAATGACAATGGCCTGGCCGCTGTTCAGTATAGCCAGGGACAGCCGGTTGCGCCGGCGCGCGGACTCCCAATCCGCCAGGTTCCGGTCGTATTCCCCGGCCTCGTACTCCTCGTTGGAGAAATACTTAACGGTCTCAAAGTTCAGCAGGCTGTCCACGGCCCGATTATTGGATTTGTTGTCCATCTCGTTCATGGCGCGGACGAAGGAGGTCCGCCATTCCGTCACGAAGACCGAAAAGGCGATGTAGATGGAGACGGAGGCAACGACGATCAGGGCATACCAGATGCCGAAGTTGTAGAGCAGGATGCCGGCCACCAGCAGGATCTCGAACAGGGTGGGCAGGATGTTGAACAGCATGAAGCGCATCAGGAAGCTGATGCCGTTGGTGCCGCGCTCTATGTCCCTGGCCAGTGCGCCGGTGCGGCGCGACAGGTGGTAATCCAGATCCAGGTTATGCAGGTGCCGGAAGACCTTAAGGCCGATGCGGCGCATGGCGCGTTCCGTGACGCGGCCGAAGATCGTGTCCCTGAGTTCGCCG
>JARRRO010000356.1:0-1022 GCA_037380645.1 Gammaproteobacteria bacterium
TACCTGCAGGCGCGCCAGCGGCCGGGAAAAGGTCCTGTGGATTTCGTGATGCAGGCGCGCGGCGCCGAATGACACCATCAGACCGGTGACCGGGTACAGCCCCAGGACACGCCACGCGGTGTGATAATCGTCGGGTACCGACACGCGGCGGCGCAGGCGCTCCACGTCCTGTGGCGTGGCCAGGTCCACGGCGCGCATCTCGCCGGCGCATCGTCCCACGGCCTGTTTCAAGGGAAGGCCGCCGGGCGACAGCCCTGCCAGCGCTGCGCGCCGTTGGGGCGGCAGGTTGGTCAGCTCCACACGCCACGCCTGGGCGCCCAGGGCCAGCAGCCGCTCCACCCACATCTTGAGCATGGCGCCGTCCATGGGGCGATGGCGAAACGAGGCCAGGAAACGGCTGACCCGCAGGTAGGGATAGCCGGTCACCGGCGCGTCCTGGGCATCGCCCAGCTGTTCCTCGATTACGGCGCGCCGCAGGGCATGGAAGAATCGGTGGCACGGGGCGTAACCGCCGCCGATAGATTCACGGGGGCCGTGAGGGGGGGCGGTGACGGCGCAGCCGGTGAGGAACAACGCCAGCAAGGCGGCGCATGTAATGGAAATCTGGCTGGAGGACCGGTGCATGGGGGTGCCCCCTGGTGGTATGGGTCAGCCTTCCATAAGCGATGTGATGGAGCCGCCCTCGTGCATGCAGCGCAGGGCCGCGGCGAACAGGCCGGCGGCGTCGACCACGGTGAGTTTGTCATGGACGATTTGCGGGTCGAGTCGAAACGGCGGGACCGTGTCGGTCACTACCAGTTGCATCAGCCTGGTATCGTCAATCACCTCCCGGGCGTTGCCCACGAACAGGCCGTGACTCGCCGCCGCGCGTATTTCAGATGCGCCGTGGTCGTGGCACGCGGCCACGGCCCTGCCCAGGGTGGTACCGGTGCCGATCAGGTCATCGAGAATGACGGCGCTTTTGCCGCCGACATCGCCGATCAGTGTCTCTCCGCTCACCACCCCCGAACCGCGGTATTTTT
>JARRRO010000356.1:1035-2707 GCA_037380645.1 Gammaproteobacteria bacterium
GTCTGTCGCTCAGCAGGCGGCGGAAGCGCTCGGCGCGTTTGATGCCGCCGGCGTCGGGTGACACCACTACCACGTCGCGGCCGCCCAACTGCGGTGTCAGGGAGTCGGCGAACAGGGTTCTTGCCTCCAGGTGGTCGGTGGTACAGCGAAAGGCGTTGTGAAAGGCGGCGAGGTTGTGTACGTCCATGGTCACCACGTGGTCGACGCCCACGGCCTCGAACATCCCCGCCACGTAACGGGTGGTTACCGGGTCACGGGGCTGTGTCTTGCGGTCTTTGCGCGCGTAGCACAGATAGGGGATGACGGCCGTGACCCTGGCGGCGTTGGCGTCTTTGACAGCGCCTAGAAAGAACAGCAGGCGGCACAGTTTGTCGTTGACGCTGTGGTGCGGGTCGCCGTACAGAGATTGGACGACATACACATCCCGACCGCGCAGGTTCTCCAGCGGCCGCGCCTTGTGTTCGCCGTCATCGAATTCACGTTCCTCGTGACGCGATAACGCGATGCCCAGGTGCCGGCCGATCCGCTCACCGTAGTCGCGGCTGGCATCCAGGGCGAACAGCTTGATGTCGTCTTGGTTCAATAAGGTTCGGTCCTGTTGCGTAGATCGATTCCGCGCCGGCGCTACTTGCCGAGGATGTAGACGGTACTCGCCTGGGGTCCGAGGTCGCCGCTCTCCTCGACGAAGCGTACAGATGAGCCGACCTTGAGGTCGGCGAAGCTGCCGTTGACCACGCTGTTGCGGTGAAAATAGATGTAGCGGCCCTCGGATGTCTCGATCATGCCGTGCTCGTCGGTGGAGGCCAGTTGCGAGACGCGCCCCTGGGGCGGCGCCTCGTGATACTTGATCTCGCCGCGGCGCTTGCTGACGTAGTCCTCCAGCTGGCGGCGCGCCGCGTCGAAGGCGTCTCGAATGGCCACGTAGATGTCCTGGTGGGACTGGCGCTGGTTGGGTGAGCGACTGACTACGATCTCCCCGTCCGGCACGGTCAGGTCGATGCGAACGTGAAAGGTATTTCCCTTGTGGTGGTTTTTGTGGGATGGCTCCACCACCACACGGCAGCCTACGATGTCATCGCAGAATTGGTGCAGCTTGTCGGTCTTTTCGCGGATTTTCGCCTCGACGGCGTCGGACTGTTCCATGTTGCGGAAGGTTATCTGTAACGGTAGGCGCATAGGCTTATTCTCCTGCGGGATATTGAAGTCAGCCGTGTTTCAGTATCCTATCAAACCCGGTGCGGGTCCAGACGGGGTGTATGCGGCGACAGCTGGTGCGCGCTGGCGGGAGAAAAAAATCGAATCCAGTCAACAAGGTACATGGATGCGCGGCGCTATGCCGGGTGCCGCCGCGTGTGCCGTGCAGCGGCGTGGCGCTTGTCCGGGTGTTCGCCGGGGCGCCTCCGGGGGGTGGCGGGAAGGGTCAGTAGCGTCCGCGCTGTTTGGTGATGTAGTTGGTCATCTGGACATATTGATTGTTCATGCGCCGTACGATGGCGTGCACCGAGCGCATGATGGCGCGCATCACGCGGTACACCAACACCGGGTGGGAGTTGAGCAGCGACTCCAGCTTGTCGCGTTCGATGCTGAATACATCGGTTTCGCCGTCGGAGCGCAGCGTGGCGGTATGTTCCATGCCGTCGATGAAACCCATGGCGCCGGCGATTTCACCCGG
>JARRRO010000357.1:0-2641 GCA_037380645.1 Gammaproteobacteria bacterium
GCCTGCTCCAGCGACGCCTGCAGTCGCCGCCGCTCGCCTTCGAGGTGCCGGAGCAGGGAGGCGTCCCGGGACGCCTCCCCGTCCAGGGTCAGAGTCCAGGTCACGTCCTCCCGCAGCACGCACTCGCCGATGAAGCGGCCCGGATGCCCGGCGGACCAGTCGTCCGGGGCGAGCAGCATTAGTTTGAATTTTCCGTCGATGCAGTACAGCCAGTAACTGCGCCCCATCACCGGCCGGAAGGCGAACTCGCTGTTGAGCACGAACAAAGACGTGAACAGCTCGCCGGTGATCTGATCGATCTGCTTCGGCGGCGGCGGGGATGCGGTCCGGGCCCGGGCCAGATCGCGGAGCAACGGGGCGAGCCCCTTGCCTTGCGGATTCGGGGTTTTCTGCATCACACTGGCGGTTGAACGACTGATTATCATCCTAACATACCGGCGCAGCCGGTTTTACCCCGGGCACCGGCGGCCGGTGTGGCGGGGACGGCATGCCCGTATTATCATGCCCCGACCCTGACAGCGAGGAGGACTCCATGAAAACCGTCATCTACGCCCTGTCCGCGCTCCTGCTCATCTCCGCTTCCTGCCCGGCCACGGCCGGCTGCACCAGCAAACAGGAAGCCAGGAACAAGCGCAACGTGGTGGAATTCTACAACAAGGCCATCAACGACAAGGATTACGCCGCGGCGGAGAAGTACATCGGCAAGGAATACACCAGCACAATCCCATGGCGGCCGACGGCAAGAAGGGTCTGAAGGACTTCCTCGATTATGCCAAGAAGAACATGGCGCAATTTCACGCCGACATCAAACGCGTCTTTGCCGACGGCAACTACGTCATCCTGCACGTGCACGCCACCCGCAACCCCGACGACAGGGGCATGGCGGTGATGGACATCTTCCGCCTCGACAAGCACGGCAAGGTGGTGGAGCACTGGGATGTGGCGCAGCCGGTCCCGCCGCCGGACAAGACCCATAACGACAACACCATGTTCTGATCAATGAAGGATGAGGCGTAAGGAGTGAGGTGTAACTGACTGTTCTATCCTGCTCCTTTCCCCTCACTCTTCACCCCACTCTCCTCACCGGTCCCTGGCCCAGCTCTCCCTGGCCATGGCGGCGACAGCCTCCACTTCCCCCGCGTCCAGCCGTGCGGTGTCACCCTTCTCCAGGGGATCATAGTGAAAGAGGTAAAGACGGGAGGTGAACTGCGCCACGGGCAGCGAGGACTCGCCGTGGAACTCCCCGTGGCCCTCGGTTGACACCACCACACCGCAACCCCAATCCTGTCCGCCGTCGTTGTTGGGATTGTAGAAATACACCCGCATCTCGCCGTCCCGGTCCAGGGCGACACGGATGATGGCGATGGCGTGCCAGCCAACGAAAGCACCGGTCGAGTCGGTGACGGCGATGCCGGCGGGCTGCGGGTGGATCACCGGCTGGTTGCCGTTGTAGAAGGGATGATAGCTGGCGTAGAAATCGCGGATGAAAGTCTCGTGGTCCTTGAGCCCGCCGCTGTCCACGTCCACGGCGATGGCGAAGCCGTGACCCACCCACCAGCCGTGAAATTCCGGGTTCACCCACTTGTGCGGGTCCTCGCCGCGGCCAGCGGAAAGCCGCCCCATCTCCATATAGATGCGGTCCAGGTGCGGCACCAGGATCAGGGAGACGGGATCCAGATCGGTGTGCACCAGCTTGTCCGAGAGGCCGGCCTGCAGATTGTGCGAGCTGATGGCCTTGCCCTCGAAGTGCATGATGATTTCACGGTCCCGCACGGCCCAGGCAAGGAGCTGCAGCAGATAATCCGGATCGTTGTAGGCCCACATGGACAGGGCACGGGCGGACTGGCAGGTGGGATTGTCCCCCTGGCCGACGCCGAAGGGCAGTCCCAGCATCTGCAGTGTTCCTGCAATGAGTTGGGAGCGCGGCGGACTCGCATCGCCGAATACCAGGCGGATCTCCGCCTCCGTCTGCGGGTGCAGGGGCAGGACGATGAGACGCCACAGGTTGGGCGCCAGGGCCGGCTCGTACAGCACCCCGCGCTCCAGCATGGAAGATAACCCGTACACGGCCTGGCAGGTCTCCGGTAAGATGCCGTCCACGATAAGGCGGTGGATCAGCTCGCGGTAGCTGAGCAGGACATCGTTGCCGGTGCTGCTCAGGCCCAGGGCGTGGGCGACCAGGCTGTCCCCGTCCTGCTCCAGCAGAAAGCGAAGCAGTACCGCGTGATAGGGAGAAACCAGCCCGGTATCGTGCATCAATTGTTCCGCCCCGGCCGGGACGGACATGCGGGGATCGGCGGCGCACACCGACAGCTGCGTGACCATGTCGAGGATATGGCTCAGGTGGATGGGGCGCTGTTTAAGGATGCGCCACACTTCTTCCACCACCTGTTCCAGGATGTTGCCGTAGCCAATGTGGGTGACCAGATAGCGGAACATCTCCTGCACCCCTTGCGACCGCCGTTCCCGGGCCGCTTCGGTGCCGCGCTCGAACACATAGTCCAGGTTCAGCGCCAGGACCTCGCGCAGGAAGTGCAGGGCCTGTTCCGCCGAGACCCCGGGATAGTGATATTCGCCGCGGGCGATGGCCAGCCAGCGCAGCTCGCTCAGACACTCCAGGGTTACCGTCGGCCGGCTGCCG
>JARRRO010000358.1:0-3207 GCA_037380645.1 Gammaproteobacteria bacterium
CTACGGCGTCATCCTTTATCAGGAGCAGGTCATGCAGATCGCCCAGGTGCTGGCCGGCTATACCCTGGGCGCCGCCGATCTCCTGCGCCGCGCCATGGGCAAGAAGAAGCCCGAGGAGATGGCCAAGCAACGCAGCATCTTCATGGAGGGAGCCGTCGCCAACGGCGTCAGCGAGGCGGTGGCCACCGGCATCTTCGACCTCATGGAGAAGTTCGCCGGTTACGGTTTCAACAAGTCGCATTCCGCCGCCTACGCACTGCTGGCCTATCAGACCGCCTGGCTGAAGGCGCACTATCCGGCCGCATTCATGGCGGCGGTGCTGTCATCGGACATGGACAACACGGACAAGATCGTCACCCTGCGCGAAGAGGTCAAACGCATGGGGCTGGCCCTGCTGCCGCCGGCGGTGAATGAAAGTGCATACAAGTTCACCGTCGTGGACAAGGACACCATCCGGTTCGGCCTGGGGGCGATCAAGGGCGTGGGTTCATCGGCCATCGAGAACATCCTGGAGGAGCGGGAACAGAACGGCCCATTTCAGGACCTGTTCGGGCTCTGCCGGCGCATCGATACGCGCCGCGCCAACAAACGGGTCATGGAAGCGTTGATACGTTCCGGCGCGGTGGACGATCTGGGGCCGGGCCGCAGCGCCATGCTCGCCACGCTGGAGCGCGCCATGCAGTTCGCCGAACAGTTCACCGCCAACAGCAATACCGGCCAGGATGATATGTTCGGCCTGCATGCGGCCGGCGCCGGGACGGAAGACAGCGTGTCCCCCGAATCGCGGTTTGCCGAGGTCAGGGAATGGGATGAACAGGAACGGCTGCGCGGCGAGAAGGCGACCCTGGGTTTTTACCTGCACGGGCATCCCATCACTTTTTACGAAGATGAACTCAAGGCCATCATCACCACCACGCTGAACCGCGTCGTCATCGGCAACGCCACCATAGCGGGTTATATCGAGACGATACGGACGCGTCCCGGACGGCGCGGACGTATGGCGGAGATCTGCCTGGACGATCGCACCGCTCGCGTCTATGCCACCCTGTTTCCGGAAACCTACCAGCAGTACCGGAATATGCTGCACAAGGACAGGCTGGTCATCGCCACCGGCGAGGCCGTGGAGGATGACTACTACGAGATCGGCTATTCGTTCAGGGTCCAGCGCCTGTTCTCGCTGGACGAGATCCGCAACGCCTGCGGTGACCTTGTTCTTTACCTGAGCGAGGAGGCCATGCAGGCCGGCCTGCTGGACGGGGTAAAACAGATCCTGGAGAGCCATAAGGGCGCGAGGCCGGTGGTGTTCGAATATTCCCGGGACGGCGTCTCCGCCGCGATCACCCCCGGGCAGTCCTGGCGGGTGGATATTAACGAGAAATTATTGGAAGATATGCGTGAGCTGCTGGGCCGGGACAGTGTAAAGATCGAATACCGGGACGTCAGGCGTTTCCTGCATCATCAGCCCGTATTGAACAAGGCCAGCGGATTAAATTAATGACGTTGAAGAAGGCCGTCCATGGCCTTTTTCAACTCGCAGCGCCGCGGCGCATGTCCGCGGCTTGCTCCATTTTTCAATCGCTTGAAGCGACTAAAAAATGCTGGTGCATCCGTGCACCGAGTGTATGATGTTGAAAAAACCGGTTTTTCAACACATTGTTAGGAGGGAAGATTCGTGCAATCATTCCCTTCCCAAACCTACAAACGACAACTACACACAGCACCATGAACTTTCTGGATTTTGAACAGCCCATCGCCGAGCTCGAGGCCAAGATCGAAGAGCTGCGCTACGTCGGAGACGACTCCGATATCAATATCAATGATGAGATCAACCGCCTGAAGAAGCGCAGCAAGGAGCTGACCCAGTCCATTTTCTCTTCACTGACCGCCTGGCAGGTATCGCAGATATCCAGACACCCGCAGCGGCCGTATTCGAGCGACTACATTGAACGGATCTTCACGGACTTCTACGAGCTGCACGGCGATCGCAGCTTCGGGGACGATCCCGCCATCATCACCGGCATGGCCCGTTTCGAGGGCGAGCCGGTAATGGTCATCGGCCACCAGAAAGGACGTGACATCAGGGAGCGCATCTACCGGAACTACGGCATGCCCAAGCCGGAAGGCTACCGCAAGGCGAAGCGTGTCATGGAGCTGGCCGAACGCTACCGCCTCCCGGTGTTGACGTTTATCGACACGCCCGGCGCCTATCCCGGCGTCGGCGCCGAGGAACGTGGCCAGAGTGAGGCCATCGCCGCCAACCTGCAGTTGATGGCCGGCCTGAAGACGCCCGTCATCGCCACGGTGATCGGCGAGGGCGGCTCCGGCGGCGCCCTGGCCATAGGCGTGGCGGACCGGCTGTTCATGCTGGAATACAGCACCTATTCGGTGATCTCGCCGGAGGGCTGCGCCTCCATCCTGTGGAAGAGCGCGGACAAGGCGGAAGAGGCGGCCGAGGTCATGGGCATCACCGCCGAACGTCTGCAGGAATTCGGGCTGATCGACGGCCTCATCAGGGAGCCGCTGGGCGGTGCCCACCGCGACTACGACCAGGCCGCCGAAAGCGTCAAGAACGTCCTGCGCCAGCAGTTGGCCGAGCTCTCGGAACTCGGCATCGTTGACCTGGTGCTGCAGCGGCAGGAGAAACTGCGCGGCATCGGATTCTACCAGTGAGTCGTGAATCGTAAATCGTGAGTTGTTGAAGGTCTTAACAAGGATGAAATCCTTGTTCCCATTGGAAGGAGGATCTATATATCATCCAACGCGAGATTTCTCGCTGCGCTCGAAATGACACGTTCTTTTACGATTCACCATTCGCGATTCATTATTCACCTCCTACGGCATGGCAGCGTGATGAACGTTTGCACACCGTTACCACCTGCCCGGGAAGTACAAGAGTGTCATTGAATTTCTCCCCTGACGCTTTACTCAAAATTATTCTTGCCATGCCTCACGCGCGGCGTTACGTCGTGGCCTACAGCGGCGGCGTCGATTCCCATGTGCTGCTGCAGGCTCTTGCGTCGATGCGGGATGAGCTGCCGGGCAGGCTTGCGGCCTGTCACGTCAACCATGGTCTGAACCGGCGGGCCGGGGAGTGGGCCGACCATTGCCGCCACGTGTGCGAGACCCTGGGGGTGGCATTTCACAGTGACGATATCGATGCCGCGGCGCCGCGGGGCCAGAGCCAGGAGGCCTGGGCCCGCCGGCTGC
>JARRRO010000359.1:0-3057 GCA_037380645.1 Gammaproteobacteria bacterium
ACGGTGCGGTTGGCGTCGGGCGGAAGGCGCAGGATAAAGATGTCCGGGTCGTCCTGCGCGGCGGCGATGACGTCCTGGTAGACCACCTCCGCCTCCGGATCGTCGGTCGCCCCCCCGCCCGCGTAGACCAGCTGCAGGGAAGGATTGAATTTCTTGACCAGGCGGAAGGCCTCGATGACGCCCAGAGGGTCCTTGAACCTGTCGAATCGGGATATCTGGACGATCAGGGGACGCTCCATGTCGATGCCGAAATCGCTGCAGGTCGACTGGATTTCCTTCTCTTCCAGCTCCCTGTTCTTGTCGCTCAGCGGATCGATGCTGGGGGGAATGATGTATTTGGGATGGGGCAGACGCTGGGTGAAGTCGGCCAGGGAAAAGACACTGGCGTCGTAGTCCACCAGGAAAGGATGCAGATAGCGCCACACGGTGCGGTAGGGATGGCTCAGATCGATATGGCAGCGCCAGATCCATTTGCCCTTGCGGGCCGGGCACAGTTTCAGCAGCGGCGCCGGCTGCGGATCGTGAATGAACACAAAGTCCGCCTCTTCCAGCGACTGGCGCAGTCTCTCTGCGTTCTCGGCGTTGGTGTCTTCGTAGACCTTCTGAAAGCCCGCCGAAAACGGCACGGTGTTCCCCTGCAGGCCGTTGTGGATGCTCTTGGTGCAATTGAAGAACTCCTCGTTCCCGGTCACCACCTCCCAGTCCGTGTCTATGCCCAGCTCGCGCATGAGGGGCACCAGCTTGTGCAGGATCTCCGCCACCCCTCCACCCATCTGGGTGGAATTGACGTGCACGACGCGCAGGCCCTTTATGGCCCGCGACAGCTGATCCAGGTGATCGATCACATCCTCGCCGGCGACGTCCGCGTAGGCTTCAAGCAGACCCGCCATCGTTCCCGCTCCGGAAATTATGTTCAAATACGGAGGCTATCTGCTCGCGCAGGTCCACCAGGCTGGAGAAATACGGATCGATCGCCGGGCGTCGATGAAGTGATAGAAAATGCTGCTCACCGACAACTGGGGAATCGCCTCGGCGAGCATCTCGGGTTTTTCAATGGATCTGTTGGATGAAAATACTACGGTCTGTGCACGGATGAACTCGAACTGATTGTCGGGTTTGGACCAGGCCAGGTACTCGCTCTGGTCGAGAGACTCCTCGATGATATCGATCAGCTCCTGTCTCAATAATTCATTGTCGGCGTACTCGGAGGGATCGATGATGGCAAGCCGTTCCGCCAGCGCCTTCTCGCGCAGTTCATGGTAGATCCATTCGGCGAAGTCATTGATGTAGTCGCGCTCCTCGAAACCGGGCCTGAGCAGGCTGCCCCAGAAATGGTAGTCCAGACTGCTGGCATCGACGTCGAACAGGCCGTCACGCAGTTCCCTCAGATTCCTGATCTTGCGGCCGGTGGAGATGGCGATCAGTGCACAGTCGCGCACCTGGAAAGGCTTCACCGCCTGCGCCTGGCACCATGTCGCCGTCCATGACGTCGGTGGCCAGGCCGTCGACGGTGGACGACGCCGGGTAACCGATGAAATCAGTGGAGACCACGGGGTCTTCGGTGTAATCCAGGATCCTGCCCAGCCAGCCGCGGCCCGAGGCGGCCTCCTTGAACGCGGTGTTGACCTCCTCGACGGTAACCTGCTCCCTGAGGCTGACGGTGAGATCGACCACGGAGCCGGTGACCACGGGCACCCGGAAAGCCATGCCGTTGATCCTGCCGTTCAGCTCGGGCAGGACCAGGCCCACGGCCCTGGCGGCACCTGTAGTAGTGGGGATGATGTTGCTGCCGGCGGTGCGGGCGCGGCGCAGGTCCTTGGCCGCCATGTCCAGTATCTTCTGGCCGTTGGTGACGGCGTGGATGGTGGACATGAGGGCGCGTTCTATGCCGAAGGCCTCGTGCAGGACCTTCGCCACGGGGGCCACGCAGTTGGTCGTGCAACTGGCGTTAGAAATGACGTGGTGGGCATCCGGGTCATAATCCTCCTCGTTGACCCCGAGCACGAAGGTGGCATCGACGCCTTTGCCGGGTGCGGAGATGATGACCTTGCCGGCGCCGGCGGCCAGGTGTTTGGCGGCGCTCTCCCGGTCGCGGAACAGGCCGGTGCACTCCAGGACGATATCGACGCCCAGTTCCCGCCAGGGAAGATCGGCGGGATCGCTTTCGGCGCAGCTCAGGATCCTGTCGCCGTCGATGTAAATATCTCCGTCACGCGCTTCCACCTCGCCGGGGTAACGGCCGTAGGTGGAATCGTATTTGAGCATGTGGGCATTGGTCCCGGCGGGCATGAGATCGTTGATCGCCGCCATCGCCAGGTTGCCCCGGTGGTGCTGGTGTATGGCCTTGCATACCTGCCGGCCGATACGGCCGAAGCCATTGATGCCGATTTTAACTGTCATGATTATCTCCTTGCTTTCCCGCTGGAATTCCCTCTCCCGCGGTGGTTGAAGGAGGCGCTGCGGGGGCGGCCCGGGAGTGCGAGCGGGACGCGAATCAGCCGGCAAGTCTCTGAACCCGCTCAGAAATCCCGGACTTTCATCCGCCGCCGGCCGGGTTTTCAGTACATCAGCGTTTCCGTCTTCCGATCTTGATCCTGATCAATAACAACTGCCGCCCCTCCCCTTAGATTCGTCCCTTTGTAAAAACGCGTCCCGGAGGAAGCGGGGCAGGAGGAAGAGATGACATCGCTAACACGAATGGACAGTGTACTGTCGGCGGCCGATGCCGGCGTTTTTCAGGACGAGGATACCCTGGTAATGACAATTCCCGCCACCCTTGATCTTTCCCTCTACACCACCCTGCGCCATTTCCTGCGCGGCGCGGGCCGGGACGGCATCCGGCATATCCTGCTCGATCTTTCCAAGGTGAAGACCCTGTGTCCGTCCGGCATCGCGGCTTTCCGGAGCCTGGGCAAACTGGCCGAGGAGCGGTACATCCGGGTTTTGATGCTGGATCCACCGGCGGGCATATGCCAAAAGTTGGCGAGTCTGCTTGCCGACACCCCCTGGCTCGATGTGCACCAACCGGAATCCGGGGAAGAACCGGCAACGCGGAAG
>JARRRO010000360.1:0-2672 GCA_037380645.1 Gammaproteobacteria bacterium
CCTTCCTACAAGGCCCTCAAGGTGGTCATGGACGGCTCCATCAGCGAGCCGCCCGAGAATGTCCTCATCTACGCCACTTCCAACCGGCGCCACCTGATCCCGGAATACATGCAGGAGAACCGGGACAGCCGCATGGTGGACGGCGAGCTGCACCTGAGCGAATCCATAGAGGAGAAACTGTCCCTGTCGGAACGTTTCGGTCTGTGGCTGGCCTTCCATCCCTTCCGGCAGGAAGAGTACCTGGCCATCGTCCAATACTGGCTGGGCAGGCTGGGCGTGAGCGTGGAGGAAACGGAGCACCAGGCGCTGGACCAGGCCGCCCTGAAGTGGGCGCTTGAGCACGGCTCGCGCAGCGGCAGGAGCGCCAACCTGTTCGCCCGGGATTGGGCCGGCCGCACCGGGCTCAAAGCCCCGTGACCCGGCTGGCCGTCATCGGGGGTACCGGCCTGAGCAGCCTGGAAGGGCTGAGCGTGGAGGGCGAAGAAACCATGTCCACGCCCTGGGGCGATACCTCCGCCCCCCTGGTCCGCGGGCGTTACGCCGGCCGCGAGGTGCTGTTCCTGGCCCGCCACGGCAACCCGCATGTGATCCCGCCGCATCGGGTCAACTACCGGGCCAATATCCATGCCCTGGCACAGGCCGGGGTGGACACCGTTATCGCCGTCAACGCGGTGGGCGGTATCAGCCCGGCCATGGCGCCAGGCCGCCTCATCATCCCCGATCAGGTCATCGATTACACCTTGGGCCGCGGCCACACCTTCTTCGAAGACGACCTGGAGGAAGTCGTCCACGTGGACTTCACCCTGCCTTACAGTGAAACCCTGCGGCAACTCCTGGTAATGGCAGCGGAAGACGGAGAATTGGATGTCGTGGAAGACGGCACCTACGGTGCCACTCAGGGTCCGCGGCTGGAGTCGGCCGCGGAGATCAGCCGCATGGAGCGCGAGGGCTGCGACCTCGTCGGCATGACCGGTATGCCCGAGGCGGCCCTGGCCCGGGAGCTGGGACTGGATTACGCCGCCATCTGCATGGTAGTGAACTGGGCCGCCGGCAAGGCCGGAGAGGAGATCACCATGGACCTCATCCGTGCCAATCTGGAGCAGTGCCTGGAGAAAGTCCATGTCCTGCTGGCAGCCGCCATCGAACGGATAGGGAGCAGTGAATAGTAAGTAGTTAGTAGTAAAACAGTGCCAAGGTTTTCCCACTACTCACTACTATCTACTTACTGTCTTTATCCTCCAGCCTCGTCACCTGCACGATAACCCCGAACCCCCGTTTGCGGCTTCCCCGTTTGCGGCTTCCCCGTTTGCGGCTTCCCCGTTCGCAGACTCCAGAACGGAAGGGTCCGGGGGGAAATAGGCTATATCCAGGTCCACGTGCAGGAACTGTGAGGCGCGCAGGCGCAGCATGGCATCGAAAGCCGGCGGCTGATAGGCCGGCGCCGCGACCATTTCCCCCGGCGCGGCTTGTTCCGATGTTGCGGCTTCTTCCGCCGGCGCGGCATCCTGCTCCTGCGGCGCATTATCCATCGCTCCCCCGTCGCGCACGGCGGTAAAGTGCACGTACCTGGCCTGGTCGTCCGCCAGCCCCGGCTGCTGCCAGGTAGCATGGTAAAGCGGGCGGTAACCCCCGGAGAGCTTCAGGATATGGTAGACCTCATCCAGGTGATCGTGGTCCGGGGACAGTTCCAGGTAGGGGATGCGTCGAAGGAGTGAATCCTGTCCCTGCGGATCTTTCGCTCCGGCCTGTTCCGCCGCGCCGCCCGGCCCCGTTGCGGGCAGGTTCAGCGCCGGCGCCTCGGGCGCGTCGGTGATCAGGGCTATGGAATTCTCTTCATGGGGCAGACCCGGATTGACGTACCAGGATTCGCCTTCCGTCTGGGGCCGGGTGTATTCGAACACGATCACTTCCACCTGGTACCAGGAGATCTTATTTTGATCCCGCGTCTTACCCTGGCCCTGATCCTGCGCGTGCAGCGAGGCGGTGAAAGCGAATCCGGCGGCAAGGAGCAGGGTCGACAGGCAGCGTTTCATGCGGCATTCCTCATGGCGATATTTTCAAACAGTTCGTTGAGCATGGAAAGCCGGGATCCGGTATCGGGCAGATCCTGGCTGATGCGGAGCTTGTCGCCGCCGTCCAGGCGGTATATGCCGGGGTGTTTCTCCACCAGGGCGACGATCCGGGCCACGTCCACGTTGGCATCCGGGGAGAAATGCAGGCGGCCGCCGTGCTCCCCCAGGTCGATCCTGCGTATGCCCAGCGGCGCCGCCCGCTGTTTCAGGCCCGCGATGGCAAACAGGTTCTTCAGCGGCGGCGGCAGCAGGCCGAAGCGGTCGATCATTTCCTCCTGCAGGGACTGCAGCTCTTCCCCGTCGCGGGCGCTGGCGATGCGCTTGTACATGATCAGCCGCGTGTGCACGTCCGGCAGATAATCCGCGGGGATGAGGGCGGGGATGCGCAGATCGATCTCGGTGCCGTGATCCAGCGGCCGGTCCAGCTGCGGCTGCCGGCCCGCCTGCAGGGCCTGCACCGCGCGCTCCAGAAGGTCCATGTACAGACCGAAGCCGATCTCCTGGATGTGACCGCTCTGATCCTCGCCCAGGATCTCGCCGGCGCCCCGTATCTCCAGGTCGTGGGTGGCCAGGGTGAAGCCTATGCCCAGCTCTTCCAGC
>JARRRO010000361.1:0-1900 GCA_037380645.1 Gammaproteobacteria bacterium
CCGGTGACGCGATCCCGGAGATAGACGGGGATGGCCTGCTCGGGAGGGAGGGAGCGTCCGGCTTCAAATTCCCGACGGGCAATGGCGGCGATATGCCGCGCCCGTGGGTAGCAGTCGCCGCGGTGGCCGGCGTAGGCGTCTCCCAGCCCCGCTTTGAGTCTGTCGGCATAACTCGCCCAGCCGCTGCCCAGTCCGAACCAGGGGCCGGGCCCGGAGACGCTGACCTCCCCCGGACCGGATACCCGTTCCGGGGCGGCGGCAGACGGCAGCCCGTCAGCATTCAGGGTGTATGTACACCAGTAGATCTCGCCCATGCGGGCGTCGATGGCGCACAGCCGCCCCGGCGCCTCGCCGCCGGACAGCGCCAGGGCCGCCAGGGTGGAGACCGGGATCACCGGCAGGCCGGCGGCGAACGCCAGCCCCTGGGCGACGCCGGTCGCGATGCGCAGGCCGGTGAATGCACCCGGTCCACGACCGAAGGCAAGGGCATCCAGATCGGACAATCCCAGCCCCGCCCGGGCAAGCAGGCGATCCACCATGGGCAGGATCAGTTCGGCGTGCCGCTTCGGCGCGAGTTCGTATTCCTCGACCATATCGCCGCCGCTGAGCAGCGCGGCCGAGCAGGCCTCGGTGGCGGTGTCAATGGCCAACAGTTTCAATGTCGTTCACGTGCGCTGTGTGGAGGAATGGAAACCCCGGATGATGCGATCTGATTCCAGGCCGGATCGATCCGGAGCCTGTACGCCATTATCGCATATCTTGTCACGCTGTGACTTGACGCGTCTGTCTGTTTATAATGCACGCCATGTTCAAACCGTTTCAGGCTTTTATAGGGCTTCGCTACGTTCGGGCCAAACGCCGTAATCACTTCATCTCATTCATCTCCATGATATCCATGCTCGGCATCGCCGTCGGGGTGACGGCATTGATTACGGTGCTGTCGGTTATGAACGGTTTTGACAAGGAACTGAAGGATCGCATCCTGGGCATGGCTTCCCATGCGACTATCGTCAAATACGGAAGCGATCTCAAGGACTGGCGCTCGCTGGAGAAGCAGGTGGAGAAACAGCCCGGCATCGTTGGCGTGGCGCCGTACGTGCAGGCCGAGGGCATGCTGGTCAAGGACAAGCGCGAAAATGAAATTCGGCAGCCTGGACGATCTCAAGCCCGGCGGTTACGGTATTGTCATCGGCGCCGAGCTGGCCCGCTCGCTGGGGGTGCTGCCCGGCGACAAGGTGACCCTGGTGGCGCCGGAGGCCAACGTCACCCCGGCCGGGCTCCTGCCCCGACTCAAGCGGTTTACGGTGGTGGGCATCTTTCAGGTGGGCATGCATGAATACGACAGCGCCCTGGCCTTCATCAACATGCGTGACGCCATGACGCTGTTCCGCCAGGACGGGCCCACCGGGCTCAGACTAAAGACCTCCGACGTGTTGGAGGCGCCCCGCATCAGCCGGCGGGTGGCGGCCGCCATCCCCGGGCATTACAGCGTTATCGACTGGACCCAGCAGCATGCCAATTTCTTCCGGGCGCTGAAGACTGAAAAGACCGTGATGTTCGCCATTCTCATGCTCATCGTTGCCGTGGCCGCGTTCAATATCATTTCCACCCTGGTCATGGTGGTGACCGACAAACAGGCGGACATCGCGGTGCTGCGCACCCTCGGCGCCAGCCCGGGCAGCATTTTGAGCATCTTCATGATCCAGGGCACGGTAATCGGCTTCATCGGCATCCTGCTGGGCATCATCGGCGGCGTCTGGCTGTCCCTGAACGTAACAACCCTGGTCCCCGCCATCGAGAACCTGTTCCATGTGAAATTCCTGTCGCCGGACGTGTATTACATCAGCGAACTGCCCTCGGACCTGCATTGGCACGATGTCGTGGTCATCGGCCTCGTGGC
>JARRRO010000361.1:1907-3457 GCA_037380645.1 Gammaproteobacteria bacterium
CGTCATTGCCACCATTTATCCCGCGTGGCGGGCGGCCAGGACGGAACCCGCGGAGGCGCTGCGCTATGAATAACGGCATGGCCGTAACCTGCCGCGAACTGGAAAAATCCTATATTCAGGGTGAGATTCATGTCGATGTCCTGAAGGGCATAGACCTGGAGGTCCCCCAGGGGGACTGTGTGGCCATTATCGGTGCTTCCGGATCGGGCAAGAGCACCCTGCTTCACCTGCTCGGCGGCCTGGACGAGGTGAGCGGCGGAGAAGTCATGGTTTCGGGCCGATCCATGTCCTCCATGTCGGAACAGCAGCGCGGTGAACTGCGCAACCGCAGTCTCGGGTTCGTGTACCAGTTCCATCACCTGCTGTCCGAATTTACCGCACTCGAGAATGTCGCCCTGCCGCTTCTTATCCGCGGCACGACGGTGGAGGAGGCCGAATCCAGCGCGGAGGATATCCTGGGCCGCGTGGGCCTGGGCGAACGCCTGCTGCACAAGCCGGGGGAGCTCTCGGGAGGTGAACGCCAGCGCGCGGCCATCGCCCGTGCCCTGGTGACGCAGCCGCAGTGCATCCTCGCCGATGAACCCACCGGAAACCTGGATGAGAAGACGGCGGAGCAGGTGTTCGAAGTGATGCTGGGGCTGAACCGGGAATACGGCACCAGCCTGGTCATGGTCAGCCATAACATGGCCCTGGTGCACCGCTTTGACCGCGTCCTCAGCCTGCAAGAGGGAAAGCTGCACGAAATGCGAGGAGAGTGAGGCGTAAGGAGTGAGGGGGGTATTTTGATCGTCCGTATGTAATCGTTCGGGTCCTTAACTCCTAACCCCTCACTTTCTGTTTCCTTGCCTTCGCTGCCTTGCGCGCGCGCCAGCGGCGGATGATGTGGATGCGCCAGACCAGGCGGGTGGTCACATAGCCGATAATGGCGGCGGCGGTAGCGAAGATCAGGCAGCCGATCACCAGTGACGGCCAGATCTCCAGGAAGATTTCGGTGAACCAGTGCCAGGACAGATCGAAGTGTACGGGGTGATAGGGCCGGCTCAGGATTGCGCCACCGGTTTTGTAGGCAAAATACAGGATGGGCGGGATGGTCACCGGATTGGTGATCCATACCAGGATCACCGACAGCGGCAGGTTGACGCGTAGTACGATCGCTGCCAGCCCGGCGATGACCATCTGGCCGGGGACAGGGATGAAGGCGAAGAACATGCCGGTGGCAATCCCCCCGGCCGTGGAACGGCGGGTAAGGTGGAATATCTCCGGATCGTGCAGGATGTTGCCGAGAAACTTCAGGTGCCTGTGTTCCAGAATCTCGTGGCGTGCCGGCAGTACCCGTTTAAAAAAGCGTCTCACCTCATACCCGTTCAGCGTTAACGTTCATTAAAAAGCGCGCTATTATACACGCGTAAGGACAAAGGGACTCGTCTATGGCGACAGGGAGTGTTTTGTTCCTGCTCGGTGTGATCACCGTCACCCGGTTTTCTGTTCTGCCCCAACTGCGGCTGGCCTGGCTACTGCTATTCTTGGTGCCGGCCGTCGCTCCTTTCCGG
>JARRRO010000362.1:0-2748 GCA_037380645.1 Gammaproteobacteria bacterium
CTCAGCAGGATGAGGATGATCCCGGCATAGTTCACCGGCAAGGTTTGGAGCGCATAGAAGGCCAGGACCAGGGAGATCGCCCCGATGACGCCCGGGAAGATGGCGCCCGGATTGGCCAGCTCGAAGTATAGTCCGGCCAGGCCGAGCATCATAAGGATATACGCCACATTGGGATTGCTCAAGGCGTTGAGTATCTGCTGTCGCCAGCTCATCTGCACGTCCTCGAGCGGTCGGTCTTTCAAGTCCAGGACCACCGGCCCGGAAGGCCGCTGCAGACGCAGACCGTTCAGCTTTCGGACCAGATCCGGTAGGTCCTGCGCAACCAGGTCGATGACGTTCATGTCAAGGGCCTCGTCGGCGGTTATGGATACAATCTCTCGTACGGCTTTCTCGGCCCAAGCGGCATTCCGTCCGCGCCTCTCGGCAATGCTTTTGATATATGCCACGGCGTCATTTTCCACCTTTTTGGTCATCTCCTCGCCCATCTCCGAACCGCCGACGGCTACCGGGTGGGCCGCGCCGATATTGGTGCCGGGGGCCATAGCCGCCACATCGGCCGCCATGGTGATGAACACACCGGCCGAAGCCGCCCGGGCGCCGTTAGGGGCCACGTAGACGATCACGGGGACCGCACTGGCCAGGATGTCTTTCACGATCGCCCGCATGGCTGTGTCGAGGCCGCCCGGGGTATCCAGCTGAATGATGACCGCCGGGGCATCGGCGGCAGCGGCCTGTTTCAGGCCCTGCCCGATGACTTCGGCGACTACCGGATTGATGGCGCTGTCGACGTGCAGCACCGGTATCGCGGACCGCTCCGCTCCGGCCAGAAGCATGGCTCCGCCCCATGTCATCCAGACCAGCACCAGTATCCTTATGACGGTCCGCAGATCTCCTCTAGGCCTTGTCATCTTCTTCTCGGTGCTTACGGCTTTCGTTGTTGTCTGCTAGATGCCCCATGATCTGTTTCATGTCTTCCCAAACCGCC
Organism: Gammaproteobacteria bacterium; assembly: GCA_037380645.1. GTDB lineage: Bacteria > Pseudomonadota > Gammaproteobacteria > Eutrophobiales > Eutrophobiaceae > JBBDSH01. The sequence continues at coordinate 986 of JARRRO010000362.1, forward strand.
CGCTTGGATTCCGGATGCCTCAGCAGATAAGAGGGGTGATAGGTCGGCATGATCAGAAAGCCATCCCGCCCATGAAACCGGCCGCGCAACTGCGAGATCCTCTCCTGGGTATCGAGGAGCATTTGGGATGCGACCGTGCCGAGTGTGCATACAATCTCAGGGGAGATCGCAAGGAGCTGCTGCTGGAGGAAAGGCCTGCAGCAGTTCAGCTCCTCCGGCTTGGGGGTCCGGTTGCCGGGCGGCCGGCATTTCACGGCGTTGAGAATGTACACATCCCGGCGATCCAGATCCATAGCCTGAATGATCCGGGTCAGGAGCTTCCCGGCCGGTCCGACAAAAGGCCGTCCCTGGGCGTCCTCCTCCTCTCCCGGTCCTTCCCCCACGAACACCAGCTTGGCACGCGGGTTCCCCTCCCCCACGACGATATTCCGGCGAAATCGATGCAGCGGACATCGGCGGCAACCTTCCAGCTCGGAGCCCACCAGGCGCAAGACATGTTCAGGCTCTGCCGCGGAATCCGGGTTGCTCCCATCCGTTGCCGGAAGAGCAACGATCTTTCCAAGGATTGCAATAATTGTTGAACCTCTTGAGAGCTCATTCCTGTCCACCGCGCCGGCCGCCTCGTCGTTCGCGTACGAGCCGGTCCATGAGGGCCGCTGCCAGGTCTTCCTTGCTCATCTTGGGAAGCTCTTCAGAGCCTCCGTCTCGATAGAGAATCGTCACCTGGTTGGTATCGACACCAAAGCCTGCATCCGGGTTGGACAGATCATTGGCGACGATCCAGTCCAGGTTCTTGCCGCGGAGTTTCTCTCGGGCATGGGCCAGCAGGTCCCGGGTCTCGGCCGCAAACCCGATGAGCAGGCGCCCGCCTTTTTGCCTTCCGACTTCCGCCAGGATGTCCGGGGTTCGCTCCAATTGCACGGACAGCACGTCCTCTCGTTTCTTGATCTTATTCTGTTCGGATCGCGTGGGTCTGTAGTCCGATACGGCTGCCGCCTTGATGACCACAGTGGCCTCCGGCAAGTAGAGCATGACCGCCTCGTACATCTCCTTCGCCGTGCCGACGGAGACAACTCGAACGTCCTCAGGCGGAGTCAGGTGTGTCGGGCCGCAGATCAAGGTCACATCGGCGCCTCTGCGCCGGGCCGCCCTGGCCAAGGCAAAGCCCATCCTGCCTGTTGAGGGATTGGACACAAAGCGAACAGGATCAAAAGGCTCTCTGGTCGGTCCCGCGGTGATCAACAGATGCTCGCCGGTCAGGTCCTGAGGGCTGAGAGCCCGTTTCAGGTGTTCGAGCAGGAGCTCTACGGGGGGCAATCGTCCCTTTCCTTCCCAGCCACAAGCCAGTCGGCCTTCCTGCGGGTCCACCACATGCACGCCTCGTGCTCGCAAGGACCTCAAATTATCCTGCACCGCCGGATGATCGAACATATTGACGTTCATGGCGGGACAGACTACGACGGGGCAACGAACGGCAAGCAAAATTGTGGTCAGCAGGTCGTCGGCCAGGCCGTGCGCCATCTTGGCAATGACATTGGCCGTTGCCGGTGCAATCACCGCCAACTCGGCCATATCGGCCAGGGCGATATGTTGGATCTCCCCTTCCTGCGCCGCCGCGAAGAGATCCGTCCTGACCGGATGTCCGGAAAGGACTTGAAAGGTGAGCGGGCCCACAAATTCGGTGGCCGAGGGCGTCATCACCGTCCAGACGTCCGCTCCTTCGGTGACGAGTGAACGAAGCAATTCCACGGATTTGTAGGCGG
>JARRRO010000363.1:0-539 GCA_037380645.1 Gammaproteobacteria bacterium
TGGTCGGGAACGAATACCAGGTAGCGGGAAGGCAGGGACACCCGGGTAGTCAGCCGCGCGCCCTTGGTGCCCAGCGGATCCTTGATCACCTGGACCAGGACCTCGCTGCCCTCGGTCAGGATGCTGTTGATGGAAACCGGCTGCAGAGAAGCGATGCCGTTGTCTTTGTTGTCGATGTCTTCCAAACCCTGCACGATATCCGAGACGTGCAGAAAGCCGGTCCTCTCCAGGCCGATGTCGACGAAAGACGCGTGCATGCCGGGCAGCACGCGGGAGACGCGGCCCTTGTAGATGTTGCCCACCAGCCCCCGGCGGCGGGTTCTTTCCACGTAGACCTCCTGCAGGACGCCGTTTTCCACGATGGCGACGCGGGTTTCCTGGGGGGTCACGTTGATGAGGATTTCTTCGCTCATCCGGCAAGTCTCATAATAAAGGGGGTGAATAAAAGGCTATAAATATAGTATAAATCAAGAAAAAACAAATTACCCGGCCGGTGTCCCTGTCTTTCCGGCCCCAAGAAATAGAGGGGTTTCCCGTCC
>JARRRO010000363.1:618-2693 GCA_037380645.1 Gammaproteobacteria bacterium
GCCGCTATTACCGCCGCTGTCCCCGCCCGTATCATCGAACATTTGATTAAAGTCTTCGACCGGGGGATTGCCGTCATAGATCAGGTAGCGGCGGTGCTGCAGCCAGGCCTCGCGGGTAAAGACGTATTTGTCCACTGCCGCCTCGTTCACGATATTCGTCGCCTGGAGGAGGTTGGCGCGTTTGTTGATGATATCGAGAATGCTGATGGGTAGCCAGAGGCCGCCGGAGATGTAGGTAAGCGGATTGGTGAAATATCTCGATGCATAATCAGGCAGATTTCTGACGGTGTTGGGACCGGTAAGGGGCAGGAAAAGATACGGCCCCTGCTCGGTTCCCCAGACGGCCAGGGTCTGGCCCATGTCCTCATCATGCTGATTGAATCCCAAGGCAGTGGAAACATCCGCTATGCCCCCGAGGCCGATAGTCGAGTTGAAGATGAACCGGCATGAATCATTAAGACCCTCATCGATCTTGCCCTGCAGGAAGGAATTCAGGGCCACGTTCAAATAGTGAAGGTTGTTGAAAAAGTTGGTGACGGCGGTCCTGAACAACTTCGGTGTCACCTTGACGTAGCCCTTGGCTACCGGCGTCATGAAATATTTGTCCAGTGTGTCAGTAAGCGTGAAGAAATCCCTGTTCATCGGCTGCAACACCCGGAAAGCGCGCCGGCGGCGATGATAATGAAGAGGAGGGTTGATAGTGTTCCTGCCCTTTTGCTGTACATGTTTATTTCTTATCCAAGTCAGGTGCTGAATCCCGTCTCCCGACGGGTCCGGGTTCTCTGGAGAGGGTGCTATTTCCCGCTTTCCATCTTGGTTATCTTACCTTTTATGTTGTCGAGCAGTCCCTCATAGCCTTTGTCGCGAATGACGACGGCGTATTCTGCCCGTTTCAGGGACAGGTCGTTGACCCCGTCGGCGATGACGCTGATGATGAGCCAGTTGTTGTTGCTGTCCTGATGCATCAGGTAGTCCAGTTTCACCGGCTTGTCATTGGGCCGGGTCAATTCGGTATTGATCAGCAGTCTGCCCTTGTGCAGCTCCTCCACCCCAAGCGTGTGGAATTCCTCACCATTATAGCTGTCGAATCGCGAGGCATACGTTGAAGTGCTCAACTTGTTGAACAGCGAGATAAAATCGGATTGCTGCTTCTGGTTGAGGTTGCTCCAGTAACGGCCCAGTATCACCTTGCATATCAACGGGGTGTCAAACAGTGACGAGATGACCGGCTCCAGCTGTTTATAGCGGTCCTGAAAGCCCACCCCCTTGCCCTTTTTCATCACGCTCAACAGGGCCGAATGCAGTTTCTCCACCACCTTAACCGCATCGGCGTGTTTCTGCATACCGGAATCCGGAGCCGGCTGTTCCGCCGTATCGCCCGTCTGCGCCTCTGCGGCTGCGAGAACCGGCGGCATGATGGCCGGTGCAGCGCCAAGGGCGAAGAGGATCAGTAGGATGGCAATGGTATTATATTTTTTAGCTGTCATAGGTTCGGATCCGGCAGCCGGGGTATTCGATATCTTTGACTGTTTCATGGCTAAAAGTTTGCGCCCCGTCCGCCATGTTTGTGACCCGTTCCCGGTGACGTGTTCCGCTCCGCCTGCTTGTCATACACCCTGTCTTTCCACACGGCGCTGCTGCCCTTCCAGTAGCGGCGTGCGGAACTCCAGGTCATCAGCAGGTACAAGGCGCCCACGGCGGGCCGGGCGAGTCCCCATGCAGGGTATAAATTATAATATTTTAATGTGGGAAGATAGCTGATCCACATCAAGCCCAGAGCGGCGGCGCCCGCAGCAATGGCGGCGGGGTTTGCCGTGAACAGCACCGCCACGGGCAGCAGGAAGGTGGCCGCCATGAGCAGGGTGCACAGGCCCAGCAGCCAGGGGGAATAGTGCAGCTGCGTGTATGCCGTACGCGCCACCATGTCCCAGATCACCCCCAGGTTCTCGTAGCGGCGGTGGCTGCGGGCGGAATGGGTCAGCCCGATCCAGGTGCTTCCCCCGGCGTCCCGGATGCACCGCGCCAGCCGGCAGTCGTCGATGAGGGCGCTCCGGATGGCGGCGAAACCGCCTGCC